>NZ_JAQIHG010000032.1:4128-21652 GCF_035916735.1 Acinetobacter minutum | reverse complement strand
CATAAAAAAAATGAGCGTATTTATATACACTCATTTTTACAGCATTTTGCTAAATGTTGCTTAACTGACTGGCATTATTCTCATGAAGGCCTTTTTTAGAAATCTACAGTGCTTTAAGATTGCACAGCACTCTTTTTATGGATACTGCAAGACGGATGGTGATTTTCCTGCAAGCGTAGCACCTTACGTTGTTCAGCGGCTTCAAAACGGCAACGTTTCCAATCATTATCCAAGTTTAATGCAGGCACTTCACGTGGTTTACGGTCTTCATCCACCGCAACCATGGTGAAATAGCAGCTGTTGGTATGGCGTACTGTGCGTTTTTGAATATTTTGCGCTTCGACACGGATGCCGATTTCCATCGAAGTACGACCGACGTGGTTGACACTGGCCAAGAAGGTCACCAACTCACCAACATAGATCGGTTCTTTAAACGTCACTTTATCCACGGACAAAGTTACCACATAGCTACCTGAATAGCGGCTGGCACACGCATAAGCCACCTGATCGAGTAACTTTAAAATTGTTCCCCCATGCACATTCCCTGAGAAATTTGCCATATCTGGCGTCATAAGAATGGACATTGTTAACTCGGACTGATCGTCTAGGATCTGGGTAAGTTGATCTAAAGGGGACATGGTTGACGAGGCTCAATTCAATAATAAGGAAATACTGCTTTAGTATTATATCTTTTTTCCTTTAAAAAACATGTGAAATCCTAAAAATTGTCATCATCATTTCTTATTCTTTTCATACTATTGTTCAGGAAAATATATAAAAAGACTAGAAAAATAAATCCAACTATTTGATTTTTATTTGTTATTTTAATATAGATTAAAAATAATACAATTAAATCCAACGATCTGCTGCATGGCATGAGAGATGGCTTCATTGACTCAAGCCTTCTCTATATTGCAGGTAAATACTCAACACCAGCGTTTTTAACTTCTAAAATAATTGACCCTGTCTCGCATTTTTAATTCAACAAGAGTCAGCGCTGAGGATGAACGATCGAACAAATAATCCTGCTGCGCTCTATGGATGATGACTACCCTGAGCAGTGTTTTTACCCGTCAATCACACACAACATTTCGGCAGTAATGTCACTGTAGTGTAAGACATTGTTGTCATCTAAACGTGCTTGGATCTGGAAAGAACCATCCGGATTCATCTTGATCACTTCAAACTCCAGATGCTCCATCATCGCCAGTTTGACCTTTTGACCGATTTGGATATTCTTCATGATTGAACCTGTTTTTTAATGTCTTGATATTATGCAGATTCAATACATCATGGGTTTTTCATGAGCCGTTTTAAACCGCATGGTGGATAGTGGAAAGTATAAACAGGTTATGGCTCAGGGTAAATATAAGCGCATGCATATGAATAAAAAGCATACCTACAAGAAAGCCAACACACAGATCAAGAGCCATTTTGGCTTGTGAAATCCCTGAATGATCAAATACTTAAACAAGATTCATCTAAACGTGACTGATCATATACTTGAGTAATTGTTCAGCCACGCAGAGGGTTTTATTTCGCCAATAAAGGATCTATCGTCTGGTTTTGTGCCGTCAAACCCTTCAAACTTTTAACCGGCTGTCCCTGTTTACTTGCCAAACTCATTTCAATGGCAGCGATTTTGGCCATTGCCGCTTCAATACCGGCCTGCATGGTCGCTTCACGGCCTTTGACATCAAAGATATGAGCCTTTTCACGCAGATCCGGCTGAATCACGATATCGGCATATTGCAACTCTTCGGTTGCCAGACGATTTTGCATGATATTGATATTCTGGTTAAACAGCCCCCACATATTGGTGGTCTCGGTATGGATCGGCTGAGCCAGAATATCCACGGCAATAATCATGTCCGCACCCAATTCCCGCGCCACTTCAACCGGTACCGGACTCACCAGGCCACCATCAACATATTCTTCACCAGCAATCTGTGTAGGCACAAACATGCTCGGAATCGCCACAGAAGCACGCACAGCCTGACCAGTATTGCCATAATTAAATACGACTTTTTTGCCTGCTTTTAACTGGGTCGCCACCACATACATCGGAATCTTGAGCTGCTGCAACGGCGTAGTACTCACCTGTGCATTCACATAATCTTCAATTTTCTGGCCATCAAAAAAGCCTTTTTTGGCCAAAGTGAGATCACGCACATCTGCAGGTTTCATGTTTAATGCGATTTCTCGCAATTCGGCTGCATTTTTACCACTGGCGTATATCGAGCCGACAATACTGCCTGCACTGGTTCCGACAATAAAATCAGGACGGATGCCATACTGCTCTAAAACTTGAATCACCCCGATATGGGCATAGCCACGTGCGCCACCACTTCCCAACACTAAAGCGATGATCGGGCGTTTTTGCTGTTGTTTGATTTTTTGGAAATCAATCTGGTGAGGACGTGACTGTGCTTCAGTGCTTTCCGTTGATTTTATCAATGGTGCAGCCACACTTGCAGATGTCACAGGCAACTGTTGACAGCCTGCAAGTGCCATCGAGAATCCCAGTACCCATAATTTCATCTGTTTCATGCTTGAAGCACCTCTTCATTTTGCAGCCCGAGTGTACGGAGAAGATGATGACTTCTCTGTTGTATTTATTTAAATCGTCATCTTCTCTTTTTATACTGCCAAAGATTTAAGCTAAACAAAAGTCATAATCATGACCCCAACCCTCTGGCAAATTTTCTTGACCTTTTTGAAATTAGGGTGCACCTCTTTTGGTGGCCCGGCTGCACACCTGGTATTTTTTCATCAGGTATTTGTGCAACAGCGACAATGGCTACAGGATACCGAATATGCACAACTGGTTGCATTAGCTCAGCTGTTGCCAGGTCCAACCAGTAGTCAGGTTGGGATCGGGATTGGTTATCTGCAAAAAAGTTATGCTGGTGGATTTTGTGCATGGCTGGGCTTTACCCTCCCATCAGCCCTGCTCATGAACATCTTTGCCTTGCTCAGCTATCAGGTCAGTGATCTGATTCATCTCGATGCCTTTCATGCGATCCAGTTGATTGTCATGGCTGTTGTGACTGTCGCGTTCTGGCAAATGCTGACCAGCTTCTGCAAACAGACCTGGCATTATCTGCTGATGTTGGTAGCCACCCTGTTTATTTTACTGGTTCCGATCGCCATCAATCAGATTCTTGTCATTCTGGTCGCTGCGTTGTTGGGAGTCACCTTCTCCAAACAGAACAATCTAACCAACCGTGAAGCTCTATCTCTCCAGATCCTGCAGTCTCAATCCAAACATCATCGGGCGTGGTGGTGGCTGTTCCTGTTCTTTGCACTGTTTGTAGTCTTTGCCCTACTGCAAGGATTCACACCTAGCCTGTTGATCGAGAGCATACAAGGCTTTTATCAAACTGCGGCTTTGGTCTTTGGCGGTGGACATGTGGTTTTACCCCTGTTACATCAACAGTTTGTCAGTACCCATCTGATCCCTGCCCAGCAATTTGACTTAGGTTATGCCTTGGCACAGTTGATTCCGGGTCCATTGTTTACCTTTGCCAGTTTCATTGGGACATTTATTCCAATGACGCCTTTTCCACTGCTCAATGCGGCAATCGCCACCCTTGCGATTTTTCTTCCGTCTTTTTTACTGATTTTTGCCTTGTTGCCCTACTGGTCTCGTTTTATGGCCCAAGCAAAAATTCAAAAAGCCGTAACGGGTATTAATGCAGCCGTGGTCGGTTTACTGTTTGCCATGGTCATCTCGATGGGGATAAATCAGATCCGTCATTGGTCAGATCTGCTGTTCGTGGTGTTGGTCATCGCCTTACTTAAAACCAAGCTACCTGTACTGATTAGTATTCCAGGCAGTTTCTTGCTGTATCTATTACTACAATTTTGGATATAAAGTACCTAATACCCCCATTAAAAAAGCCCCTACATGAGGGGCTTGATGTTGAACTTAGACAAAAAACTTCAAGATCAACTGAATCACTGTCGCATTAATCAAGTCCACAAAGAACGCACCACACAACGGTACAATCAGGAAAGCCTTATGCGAAGGACCATACATGTTGGTAATCGCTTGCATATTGGCTACGGCAGTTGGTGTTGCCCCCATACCAAAACCACAATGTCCAGCCGCCAATACAGCCGCATCATAATTTTTACCCATTGCCCGGAACGTGACAAAACTCGCATAGAGTGCCATCGTGATGGTTTGTGCTCCAAGAATCACCACCAATGGTCCTGCCAGATCAGCCAGTTGCCAGAGTTTCAGTGATAACAATGCCATTGCCAGATATAAAGACAAAGAGGCATTACCAAACACATCAATCGCTCGGTCAAAGATGTCAATCTTACAACCAGACTCCATGATATTACGCAGGATGACGCCGCCACCCAAGGCCCAGACAAAAGTTGGCAATTCATACCAGGTACCTTTACTCATCCCGGTCATGAAATCGGCAAATGCCAGACATGCCGCAAACATCCCCAAAGTGGTAATGGCATTATCTGCAGTAATTAAACGAACCTGATGCGGGTTTTCAAATGGGGCCAGATCGTCTGATTCTGGTGCAGGATGGGTATCCCGATAATGAATTTGCGCTTCAGTTTTGGCTTGTGCCAGACCATGGCGATTAATCAACAGTTTGGCAAGTGGGCCACCAATAATACCACCGATAATCAGACCAAAAGTGGCGCTGGCCATCCCGAGGGCCAAGGCACCTTGAATCCCATGTTCCACTTCCAGAATTTCGCCCCAAGCTCCTGCAGTGCCGTGACCTCCAGTTAAGGTAATCGAACCTGCGATCAAGCCAATTAGTGGATCCACGCCCAATAGGGTCGCAAGGCTCATGCCCACGAAGTCTTGCACCACAATAAATGCGGCCACCGCAATAAGGAATATAACCAATCCCATGCCACCTTGTTTCAGTTTGGCAAAGTTCGCGCTCAAACCAATGGAAGCAAAAAAAATCAGCATAAAGCTGCTTTGCAGCTCGCTACTGGTCACAATGCTATATCCCCAAACGTTATAAACTATCAGGGAAAGTACAGCAGCCACTAAACCACCGGCGACAGGCTCAGGAATATTGTAACGTTTCAAAAAATCAATCTTATTGACCAGCAAACGTCCGAGCAGTAGCACGATGACAGCAGCAATCAAGGTATAAAATGCATTAAAGGTAAATTGCATGACATCTGTCCATTATGATCTTTGATCTGGCCCATACAGAGATTTGACCAATTGCAGCGGAAACGCTGCAGAATCGGGCCAAACCGTGTTGAACAGGTCAGAACAAATACAAAAAGTTTAGAAAATATCGTTAGATGGCGTGGGTGAGGGCAATGTTCGCCTTATCACCCTTAGAAGGTATATTTCGCCATGGCACCTACACGATTGTCTTGACCTTTTTCACCGGTAAAGGTTTCACGTTCACCATAGACATACTCCACACCAAATGTCAGCGGATTGACAGGAGAATACATAATATTGAACCATGCTTGCTGTAAGCGTTGGTTTTGATTGCTATCCTCTTTTTGCAGTGCAATTTGGGCAAATGCATTGTCCTCAGACAGCATTACACCATAGCCCAGCGTGCTTCGCAGTTTACTGTTCAACTGATACGTTGCACCCACCGCCACTGAATCAAACACATTTTTCTCGATCTTTTGTGTTGCAGGGTGAATCAGGTAGCTATCATTACTATACAGGACGAATTTTCCATCTCCTTCTACATGATAGTAATCTGCCATAATACGCAGATCATTGCTCAGCTGATACGCTGCTCCCAGACCCACGCCCCACGCGAGGGTTGAATCGTCTTCTGTCTTACGTTCGGTCACTAAACCTCTCAGAGACGATGTTCCTTTATGGTCTGCAAAGTTATATTTCAGTTTTGCTGTTAATGCAGGAATACTGGTTTTGGTACTACTCAAACCATCATTGGCTTCTTCTAATGCAACGAAATATTCGGTTTGCGGGGTGATTTTATTCTGGTAACGAACCATCTTGTTGCGATAAGTGGCACCACCCAAATTTGTATTAAAATCCAGCATTTCTGGCATTAAATCCGTTGCCACAAAGGTTGAGGTGGTTTGACCGAAGAGCCAGTTATTGTAAGTTAGATAGGCATGGCGGATGCGCAAGGTATCATTGCTACCACGGAAGTCGACTTCGATCTTTCCACCCACTTTATCTTGGCCCAGCTGCTTGTTAAAATCTAGACCTAGGCGGCTCGTTGCCACTGAGCTGTACATTTTATCTTGATGTGCATCATCTAATGCAACATCGTCAATACGGTTAAAAATTGAGGAACCACCTTCGACCTGATATTGAACGTCTGCACGTAAAAATCCATATAAATTGAAGTCTGAGCCTGCAGCAGTCGTGAGTTGTAGACCTTCTTTTACAGCGGAAGACGTCGCTTGAAGAGGGGCAGATTTGACTGCGGAGGGCAATACAACTTGTGCTGAGGTATTGGTTTGTACGGTTTGTGCTTGATAACGCTCGATCAGTGTTCTGAGCTCTTTCACTTCCATTTTTAACTGCTGCAATTCATCCTGTTCAGATGTGGCATGGGCAGTATTCATCAACAAAGTCACAACGGTAATTTTCAGGCTTTGTTGCATTAATCGCTTTTGACTGAGGGGTAAACTCATGCGAAGCTCCTTTTAACGCATTCCGGTTTTTCTTATTGTTTTGGGCTTTCAAAACAATAAGACATCAAGGTTTTACTCTGTTCCTTGGTTTCAGATCAGAGAAAAAGGCCGTATTATGCGCAAAATTACTCCATATTTTTACCGTTTGTTAAATTTAAATTAAAAGATTCTTATAAAATTATACAAAATATTATTTTTTCTTTTTATGAATCAAAAACCTAAAAACCATCTAATAAATTAGTCGTAGAACGTAAAAAAAGAGGCCGGAGCCTCTTTTTTGTTTGTACTTAACTTACAATCAAATGATTAGAAGTTATAAATTGCAGTTGCTTGAACGCGGTTGTCTTCGCCAGTTTTACCTTCAAAGGTTTCACGCTCACCGTACACATATTCAAGACCGAAGCTCAAAGGCTTCACAGGGCTATAGAACACGTTTGCCCAACCTTGCCACAAGTTTTCATTAATAGCGTTCTTTTTAGTATCAGTAGTACCATTAGCTAACTGATATTCTTTATTATCATCCATCTTCATATAACCATAGCCAAGGGTACCGCGCCACTTTGGAGTGAACTGTTGTGTTAGACCAACAGTGATTGAATCGAATTCGTTTTCAACCATATCACCATCAGTTTCAACAACATAACTTGGGTTTGACCATGATACGAAGCTACTATCCCCTTTTACATGATAGTAATCTGCTTTTAAAGTTGTCGATGGGGTTAGGTTATATTTCATCCCTAAACCAGCACCCCACGCTGTAATCTCATCCGAAGCAGTTTTCTTTTCAGTAACCATTACACGCGGTGTGATAATCCCCGCGCCATTGGCAAACTTCTGGTTTAAACGAGCCGTTAGTACAGGTAAACGCATTTCATTACCTGGATCTACAGTATCAGAATATTTCGAGTCTTCGATTGCTACAGCAAAGTTAGTATTTGGATTTACTGTTTTTGTATAACGTACCTGTGGTGTACGTTTTACAGCACCACCAACATAACCTAAAGCATCAATCGTTTCCGGCATATAGTCGGTAATCGCAAAGTTAGACCAGGTTTGACCCACCAACCAGTTGCCATACGTCATATACGCATGACGAATACGGAATTGATCAGCAGTTGAAGCACCACCAACGAAGTCCATCTCTAACTTACCAGCCACATCACCCGCTTGTGTTGGAGTTTTAAAGTCAAAACCAAAACGCGATGAGTTGAGCGTAGTTTTCAAACGGTCACTTGCTTCTGTAACACCAACTTCATTGTTTAAAGGTACACTGCTAATCTGGTTATACATACGCGTAGTACTACCACCTTCAGCTTGGTAAGCAACATCGGCACGGATGTTACCGTAGAATTTCACTTCGGTACCTGATGGAGTCGTGAAGCTTAAACCATTTGCTTTTGGCGCTGCTGCAGGAGCTGGGTAATTTTGTGCTGGTGTGCCTGGAGCCGGCATGCTGACAGCAGGTTTCGCTGCAACATATTGCTCAAGTAATGCGCGTAATTCTTTGACTTCACCGCGTAACTGTTCAACTTCCGTATTTGAACCATTCGCTTGAGCCATAGTCGCCATACCCATAGCGACTGCTAAAGTAAGAGTATTTACAGCCAAAGCTTTAGACTGAATTTTCATCCTGCGTTTCCTTTCTCTCGAAAATTTGTTGTTGGTATTGTTCATTCCACTGAACATTATCCTTGCCTTATTTTTACCCCAGAAAATGCACAAACTCTAGCCATATCATCCAAAAGTCGCACTAGCCTTTGGTCGCATTACACTCACATTTCCTCCATATTTTCACTATTGGATCACGCTATTCTTGCGACTAAAAAACAACTTTTAAAACATAATTTAATATGAATAACAATTAGTTAAAAACAAAAAGTTCACAATCTTGCTTACACTAAAAAAGATTAAAACAAGCTTAAAGTTTAAACAAAATATTTCATCGAATACCTTTAAGCTATACATTTAGACCCAGATTTAAGGCATGTCTTGCAGTTTTTTTACACAAAAAAAAGTCTTCACAAGCAGATAAATCACTTATAGTCTGATGCAAAACAACGTATCAAATGAAAAAACAGGAGTATTTATGAACTTGGAGCAGGTTCGCTACGTCGATGAAGCTATCACCTCTCGACATTCAGTTCGCGCTTTTCTAAACCAACCAGTAGAGCCTGAGCTAATTAAAGATATTCTTCGTGTAGCCAGTCGTGCACCTTCGGGCACCAATACTCAGCCCTGGAAAGTCTATGTGGTCACAGGCAAAAAACGCGAGGAAATGATCGAGCGTGTCTGTCAGGCACAACTTGAAATCAATGCTAATCCAGCCCTAGCCTCAGAATACACAGAAACTTTTGCCTACTATCCTCATACCTGGATTTCGCCGTTTATTGACCGTCGTCGGGAAAATGGCTGGGCGCTATACGGCCTGCTCAACATCCAAAAAGGTGATAAGGACAAAATGTCAGCACAACAATTGCGTAACTTCAAATTATTCGATGCGCCAGTTGGCCTATACTTTACGGTGAATAAAGCCATGGGAATTGGCTCAAAAATGGACATTGCCATGATGATGCAAAATGTCATGACGGCTGCTAAGGCCCGCGGTCTGGATACCTGCCCTCAGGCCGCGTGGAACCATTTCCACCCGATTGTACTGGATGTACTCGCTGCACCTGAAGATGAAGAGCTGGTCTGTACCATTGCCTTGGGTTATGCAGATCCCGAGGCGATTGTAAATACCTTAGTGACCCCACGTGAACCGGTCGAAAACTTCACTGTATTTTTGGATAACTAAGCCAATATGTAAAAGAGACACAGCCTGTGTCTCTTTTTCAACATTCTTAATTGATTCAGATGGTTGATTGTAAATGCTGATCACGAATCAAAGCCGATATGGCTATTCCTCCAATAGCTAAGAATATCAACATGATGACAGCAACATTCAATACCGCATTCCAGCTCAAAATATTTAACAAGACCCCACCAAGTAGCCCACAGCCAAACTGCAGGCTACCCATAATCGCACTTGCCGTTCCCGCACGCGCTCCCTGCTGAGACATTGCCAGCGCGGTTGCATTAGGACCGGTAAAGCCAATTCCGGCAACCGCCATAAACATTCCCACCATGACCCCAACAAAAGAATGCAGCCATTGCAACCCAACAGCAAACAAAATAACGGCTCCTAATAATTGAATGAGCACGCCCACACAAAGTCGTTGCAATACTCCCAGATGTCCAGCCAAACGTTTATTGATAAAAGATAACAGCATGATGCCAAAAGCATTGATACCAAAGGCATAGGCAAACTGCTGCTGTGACAAATGATAGCCATCCATCAGAATCGAGGATGCCGAACTGATATAGGAGAAAAGCACTGCACCACTGAAACAGCCTGCAAGCATCGGTAAACGAAAACTGCGATCCAGTAAAATCGTCATATAGAGACGGGCTACCTGACTGAAATTTAATTTTAGACGGCGATCCGCTGGCAAAGTTTCCTTAAAGAAAAAATGCACACAGCCCAAACAGACTAGCCCCATCATGGCCAGTACGACAAAGACGGCATGCCAACTAAAAAATGCCAAAATCCACGCACCAATGGTCGGTGCTAAAATAGGTGCCAATCCCATCACAATCATCATGCTAGCAAAAGCGTGGGCGGATTGAGACAGATCAAGCCGATCTCGAATTGCCGCACGTGCCATCACCACACCTACACAGCCACCGAGCGCTTGCAGAACACGCGCCAGAATCAAACTCCATTCACTTTCAGCCAGAACACAGAGCAGACTCGCCAGACTATAAAGAATCAAACCAAAATAGAGGGGTTTCTTACGTCCAATCCGGTCACTGATGGGGCCATAGACCAACTGTCCCACCGCTAAGCCCAAAAAATAAGCGGGTAAAGTATTGGCAACTTGCTGGGTCGTGGTGCCAAAGTCACTCGCCATTTGCGGCAAGGCTGGCAGGTACATATCTATCGATAAGGGACCTAATGCCGTGAGCAAAGCCAGCAACATAATCCAGCTGGAAGAATATCCCGTAGACGTATCAGATTTTTCAATATTCATATTGGTGTTTTGCATGATCGGCGTGCAGACAAGCTTACACGCTCCATAGTATGATGAGCACGATATATAAATGAATTGTCACATAACCAGCACAATAACCGATTAATTTTTAAACTTTTATTTTATATTAAGGACATGCATTGAAACCCTGGCTCACTCGTCTCAAACAAGCGACCTATAACACAACCTTCATGTATAACCTGCGCATGATTATTGCGTTTAGTGGTACGGCGTTTGTGCCTTATCTGCTCGACTATCAACTCGCTACCATCCCACTGACATTAGGTGTGGTCGCTGCGGGTTTGAGTGATATTGACGACCGGTTTTCCGTGCGCATCATGAACCTGATTTACACCTATCTTGGGTTCTTTGTGACCGCAGTGTCTGTCCATTTTTTGTTTCCTTATCCGGTACTGTTTGCGATTGGCTTGATTGTGTCCTGCATTGGCTGGATTTTACTGGGTTCATTGGGCCGTCGTTACGCCATTATTTCTTACGGCTGTCTGGTGGTATCGGTCTATTCCATGCTCGGTGTCCATCTATTCGAAGAATGGTATATGCAACCGATGCTGCTGGTGATTGGCGCCGCTTGGTATGGCCTGCTTTCCACCATTAGTTTCTTGCTGTTTCCGGTTAGGGTGGTACAGGACAAACTATCCCAATGCTATTCTTCGTTAGGCGATTTCCTGTTTGCCAAGTCCAATCTGTTCGATGTCGACATGACACGAGAAAGTTATCAGCAAAGCATGATTGACCTGTCGATGGAAAATGGTCGTTTGGTCGGCATTTTTAATGAAATGAAAACGGCCTTGCTCACGCGCCTCAAGGGAGACCGCGGACAAAAAGACACCCGCCGCAGCCTGCATTATTACTTCGTGGCACAAGATATTCATGAACGGGCAGACTCAGCCCATATTGACTACCAGAAACTGGCGAAAATCTTTCAGCACAGCGACATCCTGTTCCGCTTCCAGCGCATTCTCTCCATCCAAGGGAAAGCCTGTAAGGATCTTAGCGAAAGCATCTTGCATCGCATTACCTATCAACATAACAAACGTTTTAAGCATGCTTTTGAAAATCTGCGTCAGTCTTTAGAGAAACTGCAACAGGAACAGCAATATGACCAAATCTGGATCAATGCGCTGTTTTCTCTCTATCAAAACCTCAAAGCCATCGATGCACAACTGCGTAATGTGGAAACCGAACGCCACATCAAGCTGGATAAAAGCAAACATATTGAAAATCAGCTGAAAGATGATGATCTGAAAGGCTGGGATGACATCGTGATTCGGGTCAAACAGCATTTGACTCCTGAATCTGTGTTATTCCGCCATGCCATACGGCTGTCACTGGTGCTGTTTATTGGTTATGTGTTTATTCAGCTCACTGATATCCAGTATGGTTACTGGATTCTGTTGACGGCCCTGTTTGTTAGCCAGCCGAACTTTAACGCCACCAAACGCCGCTTGTATCTGCGTATTATCGGCACCTTAATCGGCATCAGCATCGGTTATGCCGTTCTGTATTTTATCCCGTCGATCGAAGGTCAGTTATTGCTGCTGATTTTAAGTGGTGCCCTGTTCTTTGAACTGCGCAGTAAACAGTACGCACAGGCCACAGCTTTCATGACGATTTTGGCCATGATCAATTTCAATCTGGATGGCTTGGGCTTCGCTGCTGCATTACCGCGCCTGATTGATACCCTGATTGGCTGTGGACTAGCCTGGTTTGGGGTCAGCTTTATCTGGCCGGACTGGCAATTCCGCCGTTTACCGCGCACCATCAAACGTGCGCTCACTGCTCAATGTGACTACCTGACCGAAGTAGTGCAGCAATATCAGCATGGCCGCAATAATGGGCTGCAATACCGCGTTGTGCGTCGTGCAGCCAACAATACCGATGCTGAAGTGGCTTCATTAATTTCAACCTTGGCCACTGAACCGGATTTCGATCCAGCGCAGAAAAATCAGGCCTTTGAATTTTTGTGTTTGCACCATACTTTTTTGAGCTACATTTCAGCTCTAGGTGCACACCGTCAGCAAATTCAGGATCCGGAAATCTTGGCCTTGCTGCATCAGGCTCTCGATGATATCCGGGGTTCACTACTTCATGATGAGACGCCCGACTTGACAGCACAGAACATGCTACAGACGATTCGTCAGCGTTTAAGCCAGAATAACCAGGCCGATCAACATTCCTTGATCATCCTGCAACAGCTGTCCCTGATGCTGAGTATTCTTGCTCAACTCAGTACGCTCAAGCAGAGCTTAAGCCATGAACATGACACGCAAGCCTCCGAGCTGGGTTCCATCTAAAGTGGGTAGAAAATTGGCAGAATATCCTCACTGAATTAGGAAAATTAGTGCTAAACTTTGAAAAGTTTAGGATTCGTTACATGCATTATGACTGCAAAAAATATTTATGCTTATACCCTTCAGCCAGTGAATTATGAAGTTTCCGAGGCTGAGCAACGCAACGTGCAACTGATGATCTGGCGCAGTACCAACAAGATTGGTACAAAAGCCTGGGCCATCATGGGAGCGATTGTGGCTTTATCTATTCTTGGCATTATCTTGCTCAAGAATTACTCCACCCTGTTTTGCTGGATCGCCATCGTGGGTGTGGTGCTGTATTACGCGTTACGTACCTACGGTTTGGAATGGTATGTCAAACGTAAGATGAATGAATTTCCAGTACAGGAAATTAAAGGCATTCGCTTAGGGGTACAACCACACGGAATCGTGATGCGTCAACAGCTGGGCGGTCAAGAAGGTGTGGGTACGATTGGCTGGAAAGACATTTATGAGTGGTATAACACGCCGGATTTCATTTTGGTCAACTTCAAAGTAAAAGACCAACAAGGGGCTTATATCTTGCCTAAGCGCATGGATTCAAAGAACTTTCCATTCAATACTGTACGCAAGCATCTGAATGAAACTGTAGGACCTGCTAAAACCTTTTAAGCATCCTCAATTTTAAAGGCCTCATTTGAGGCCTTTTTTATGTACCGGTATTGCAAATGATAATTAGTATTAATTACAATATCCATACTATCTGCACATTTGCGTTCTATGCTTAGCCGTACTTACCCAATGCCGCTTTTCTGGTCATTAACTCATGCTTAAAAGAATATTTTTCCAAATTCACTGGTTTTTAGGGATTACTGCCGGGCTGATCCTGTCCATTATGGGCGTCACAGGGGCGATCTATTCCTATGAATCGCAAATACTGAAATGGATCAACCAAGACAGTTATGTGGTCACTGTCCAGACACAGCCAAAGCTGACACCAGCGCAGATTTATCAGCATTTTCAGCGTACCCAACCTGAACTGAAAATTAACAGTGTGACGATTAGCAGCAGCCAGACCACCTCTTCACAGATCAATATCGCCAAAGCCGGAGAAAAACGTGGTTTAGCGGTGATGATTAACCCTTACACGGCTGAAGTGTTGCCTGAGTTGAAAGGTCGCGAGTTTTTCAAATTTGTAGAAAAACTGCACCGTACCCTTACCTTGGGGCCTCAAGGCAAACTGATTACTGGCTCTTGTGCCCTAATACTGATTTTCTTTGTGCTGAGTGGCTTATATCTACGCTGGCCGAAACAGCATAGTGTACGTCAATGGCTGGCTGTTAAACCGCAACTTAAAGGTCGCAATTTTCTGTGGGATTTACATGCGGTGGTAGGAACCTGGGTGATTGTGTTTTATCTGATGCTGGCCATGACAGGGCTGTATTGGTCGTTTGACTGGTGGCGCAACGGGATGTATGCAGTACTGGGTGTACAACGTGAAATACCCAAAGAAGTACCACTAGCTGCAAAAAAGGATGAAGGCTCAAAACAGGCC
This sequence comes from Acinetobacter minutum, assembly GCF_035916735.1. Taxonomy (NCBI): domain Bacteria; kingdom Pseudomonadati; phylum Pseudomonadota; class Gammaproteobacteria; order Moraxellales; family Moraxellaceae; genus Acinetobacter; species Acinetobacter minutum. Next base: position 7,103 of record NZ_JAQIHG010000032.1, on the reverse strand, counting down.
CTCCCTCTACCGATGGTCACTTATGCATTAGAACAGACCTGGAGTGGTTTTAATCAAAACATTGGTCGTGAATATTCCAGCCTAACACTCAACATCCCTACCAAAAATGATGGCAAAGTCGAGGTTAGCTTTATCGATGCCACACCACAGCATGAACGAGCAAAAAATACGGCAAGTTACGATTATCGTGCAGAAAAAATTGAAAAGTTAAAACTCTATGAAATACAACCGCTGAATGAAAAAATCATGTCCAGCATGTTGCCGGTACACCGTGGTAGCTTTTTCGGACCGGTTTATCAGTTCCTTGCCATGTTGGCCGCATTGGTGATGCCTCTGTTTTTCATTACCGGCTGGATGCTGTACTTAAAACGTCGCAAACAGAAAAAGCTCACCCAAGCCGCGCGTCTGGCATTGAGTTCAACAGACCTCAAACATCCACGTCAGCCCTGGTTGATCATCTATGCATCACAGACGGGGCTCGCCGAACAACTGGCCTGGCGTACAGCAACCAGCTTGCAGGCTGCCAACCAGGCTGTTCAGGTAAAATCCATGCAGCAGCTTAGCCTGACAGAACTCAAACAGCAGCAGCACATCCTGTTTGTGGTCAGCACCTATGGTACGGGTGATGCTCCTGATCTGGCTACAAGCTTTGTCAAAAAAGCCATGCGGGAACAACCTGACCTGGCACAGCTCAACTACGCCATTTTAGCTTTGGGCTCCAAAGAATATACCAACAGCTATTGCCGATTTGGCTATCGTGTTGATGAATGGCTGCAAGCCTGTCATGCCACTCCACTGTTTGATTTGATCACCGTGGATAATGCAGATCCTGTAGCGCTTCAATGCTGGAATCAGGCTTTAGCTGAACTCTTCCAGACCGAACTGGCCGATATGCAGGTGAATAAAGTATTTGATACCTGGTCGCTGGAAAAACGTGACTTGCTCAATCCAGGCAGCTTAGGTGGTGCTATTTACAATATTGAGTTACGCGCAAAGCATGATGTCTCATGGCAAGCCGGAGATATTGCCGAAATTCAGCCAGAAAACGCATTGGTCCGTATCCATGCGTTTCTTCAGCAACAGCAACTAGATGGTCAAGCCTTGGTGCCATCTCTCAATCTGCCTTTACAAGAAGCCTTAAAAACCAAAGACCTGAGCGCCTCGGTCCAAGCCTATCAAAATCTTGATGAACTGCTTGATCAGCTGACAACACTACCAAGCCGTGAATATTCCATTGCCAGCATTCCATCGCAACAACTTTTACGTTTGGTGGTCCGTCAACAGAAAAATCTCCAAGGTGAACTGGGCTTGGGTTCAGGCTGGTTAACGGCCCATGCAGCCATCAATCAACCGATTGCACTACGCATCCGTAGCAATCCGAATTTTCACCTGATCGATGACAATCGCCCACTGATCCTGATCGGCAACGGAACAGGGATCGCCGGACTGATGAGCTTGATGCATGCACGGGTTCGCCTCAATTACACTGAAAACTGGCTGATTTTTGGTGAACGCCAGCAAGCCTGTGATTTTATCTATCGAGAGACCATCCAGGCTTGGCAAAGCACAGCTATGCTGAAACGTCTGGATCTTGCCTTCTCACGCGATCAGCCACAGCGGATTTATGTACAAGACAAATTGCGTGAACAAGCCAGCGAACTCAAAGCCTGGATCAATCGTGGTGCAGTGATCTATATCTGCGGTAGCCTGGAAGGTATGGCTCAAGGCGTAGAACACGCTTTAATCGAGATTCTGGGTGAAGAAGCATTAGAAGAGTTGCGTTTAACACAACGTTATCGACGTGATGTCTATTAACTTTGCAACGACTACGCAAAACCGGGTACGATGAACCCGGTTTTTTTACGCCTGTTTACTGTCCTTTGTTTTTAGTGATGCGGTGCCTATGACCTCCCTGATGCTTTCTCTGTCCAGCAAAATCAAACGCATGCTGACCGCATTGTTTGGTAGCCTATTGTTCCTGGATGGCCTATTTTTCACCGTACAAAATAAAATCCATTTAGGCACCCTACTGCCCCTAATTTTAGGTGGTTTTCTGCTAGCTTATAGTTATTTCTATCAGCAGATTCAAGCCATTTTAGCCCAGCATCCAAGCTATAAAATGCTATGGCATCTGGGATGGGGATTAATGATCATTTGGGTCATCAGTCTCTTGAGTTTTTTTGTGTATCTACATCAACAGATCCAACAACAAGTCGATGTTCCAAAGCTAAAAGCCATCATTGTCTTGGGAAGTGGCATTGAAAATGGTCGGCCTTCTGCCATTTTGGCACAACGTCTAAATACCGCTGCTGCATTAGCCGCGCAACAACCGCAGGCAAACATTATTGTCAGTGGTGGTTTGGCAACCCGTGAACATGCAACTGAGGCCGAGATTATGGCCGCCTACTTACAGCACACCTTTCACATTCCCGCACATCGAATCAAGCTGGAAACCGAAAGTACCAGTACCGAGCTCAACCTGCGTAATACACAAGTCATTTTGCACAATCAGCATATTTCCCTCAAAAAGCCGATTGCGATTGTCACCAGCGATTTCCATACCTTACGTGCAGCTGCGATTGCTCGAAAACAGGGCTATCAACACCCCATTATGGTCAGTGCACCGACACCTCTTTTGAATCGCTATAATGCCTGGCTGCGGGAATACTTTGCTTTTATCAGTGGCTGGTTGTTAAATGAATACTAAGATAGATCAATTATGCTGAATCGCCTGATCTATAGTTTAATAACCAAAACAAATATTGTTCATTCAAAATGAATTTATACAAAACGTTTGACGATTGAAAATTAATAAACAGTAAGAAGATGCAAAAGTACAAATAAAAAAATCCATCAAAACCAAAAGCTTTGATAGTTGAAAGAATTTCATGCGGGAAGATATGGTGGGCGCTGACGGGATCGAACCGCCGACATTCTGCTTGTAAGGCAGACGCTCTACCAACTGAGCTAAGCGC
>NZ_JAQIHG010000032.1:0-4028 GCF_035916735.1 Acinetobacter minutum | reverse complement strand
GCAGCGGACGGGGCTCGAACCCGCGACCCCCGGCGTGACAGGCCGGTATTCTAACCAACTGAACTACCGCTGCACTTTCACAATGTCGCTATTGTGGTACAAACAATGTTTTTGTTAAATCTAAAGTGGCGCAGCGGACGGGGCTCGAACCCGCGACCCCCGGCGTGACAGGCCGGTATTCTAACCAACTGAACTACCGCTGCACTGAGGATTTAACGTAAAGGACTTGGTGGGCGCTGACGGGATCGAACCGCCGACATTCTGCTTGTAAGGCAGACGCTCTACCAACTGAGCTAAGCGCCCTTTACAACGTCTTCATCGTTTGTGAGGTGCATTATAGAGAATCTTGACTGACTGTCAAACGCTTTTCTAGTAGATTTCAGTTTTTTACCGCCGAGTGATTAAAAAATAGGTCATAATCGAGAAAACCTTGTAAATTCGGTACGTTATTTCGCGACTCACAAGCCCTGTAAACACACTTCAGAAAAACCACTAGGCCCATCATTGACACTATGTCCATTTAAACGTCTCTTTGGAATCCCTCTGCTAAAGAAAAACGCTTCAACATCATTTGGCTTCAAATGCAGGAATGTTCAATGCGTTTTCCGAGATATAAACCAAAGCCCCTGGCTCAATAGAGTTAAAAAGCTCAATGACATCTTGATTATGCATACGGATACAGCCATGTGACCGAGGAACTCCCATCGGCTCTGTATCCGGCGTACCATGAATATAGATATAACGGCTGAACGTATCACAGCCCTGCCCTTGATTAAAACCGGGCTGTAAACCACTTAACCACAAAATACGCGAAAGTATCCAGTCACGTTCAGGGTATTGGGATGCCAAATCCGAATTATAGATTTCACCTGTAGCTTGTCGTGCCACGAATACCGTATTTTTTGCCGCATCCTGACCAAACATTTGTTCCACACGATGCCAGCCGCGTGGCGTTTTGCCACTATTTTCAGCTTCACCAATCCCATTTTTACCGGTTGAGATGGGGTAACACTGTTGTCGCGCTGGTAAATATAAACACTGCTGAGCCAGATCAATCCAAATCTGGGCATCATCCATGCGAGAAAGAGAATTATTGTTCATGTTCATTTTGCACAGGTAACTTGATCTGTTGCGGTTCCGGTCGCAACCATAACCAGCAGGCGACAGTTAGCATTACAGTATCGGTGAAGACTTTGACCCAGAACGGCGCAGTAGTAAATAGCATCATAATGGCACTGCCCAACATCATGATACTGGCAATCCACTTGGCTTTGCGTGGTACGGTGCCATTTTCACGCCAGTCTCTCAGCGTCTGCCCGTAACGCGGATGATTCAATAGCCATTCGTCGACTTGTGGCCAGCCTTTTGACGCCGCCCATGCAGCTAGTACTAGAAAGACCGTGGTTGGCATACCAGGCAAAATTGCACCAATTGCGCCCAGCGTGATAAAGATCACCACTAAACTCCGCCATAACAACACGACCATAATATTATCCAAAACCGCGACTGGCATTAGTATAAAGTGTTTTACCCTTTCACTCTGTGTTTTAATGCATTAGATTTACAATTCACGCGGAAAATCACATGCTGCGTTCACACCAGCACAGCACCTATTTTGAACCTTGGCTGGAATTCCAACAGCCGATCGTGCGCCAGTTGGCTTTTGCAGTCGCCAGCCCGAATCTGTTGCTGCACGCTCCCACAGAACTTCAGCTCACATATGCCTTTGAACTACACACGAATGCCGAATGGCAACGGCATTTTGAAAATTATTTACCGCGGCTACGGCAGCTCGATCGAGCGCCTGCAGAACTGGAAAATTTTCTGCAGCAGTTGAAAAGTACCCGTCTAGGGCTACGCTTTGAATATCTGTTGTATTTCTGGCTGCTGGATCAGGATTATCACCCCTATCAGCTACTCGGACACAGTATTCAGAAAATAGAAGGTGCCAAAACACGAGGAGAGCTGGATTTTCTGTTATTGAATCAGGACAGCAAATGTATAGAACACTGGGAAGTTGCGCTGAAATACTACCTGGCGGAGGGTAATTTTTTACTGGAACAATGGTTCGGCCTGAATCGAAATGACACCTTAGCCAAAAAGCTGCGTCACTTCACCGAAAAACAATTCCAGTTTACCGATGCATTAGGCTACAACATTGAACGCCGTGTTGCGGTGATGAAAGGTCAATTATATCTGCCCTATCATCCCAACATTTCAGCTATTGAAACGATTGCTCCCTGGATCAATCTGCAGCGGCGTGTAGGCTTATGGGGTACAAGCATTCCAACACAGTCCTTCTACCGCCTGCAACGACACGAGTGGTTATGTCCAAATGCAACGACCACCGCATTGCCTGCCAAATGGTGGACCGATGGACTGTATTACCAACCCGAGCGACAACAATTTTATATGTACCGTCATCCAAATTTATTACTGCCGTAGCGAGATCAACTGAACAACATTTGATAACGTTTTTATAATCAAAAGTATCTATTTTCACTGCCGGGTTTTTCCTAACCTGAAACAACAACACAATAAATCCAATGTGGAGTTGATCATGAAAAAAATACTTGTTGCATCGATGCTCATGGCTTTTGTATTGACGGGTTGTAATACCTTTAAGGGTATTGGTGAAGACGTTTCCAAAGCCGGACAAGCCGTCACCAATACGGCAGAAAAGACAGAAAATAAAATGTAATCGGTGTCTTATACAAAGAAACCTTATCAAGCCGATAAGGTTTTTTTCTAGGAAAATTCCCATTCCTGAGTATATTCCCCTATCATATCCGGCAAATTGTTAATTCTTTTTCCGGTATGAACCACTCAGACACACTAGAATTTAGTCTCCAGTTACTGCGCCAGCCTTCAGTAACACCTGTTGATCATAACTGCCAGAACATGATGGCAGAACGTTTGGCCAAAATTGGTTTTCACATTGAACCGATGCGTTTTGAAGATGTGGACAATCTATGGGCACGTCGTGGTACTACGTCACCGGTGTTCTGTTTCGCAGGTCATACTGATGTCGTTCCTACAGGTAATCTAGAGGCGTGGAACTCTGATCCATTTGCCCCTGAAATTCGTGACGGCAAATTGTACGGTCGTGGTAGTGCGGATATGAAAACTGCTCTGGCTGCCATGGTCGTGGCTTCTGAACGTTTTGTCGCAAAACACCCCGATCACAAAGGTTCTATTGCCTTTTTGATCACGTCAGATGAAGAAGGTCCATCTATCAACGGAACTGTCAAGGTGGTTGAGACCCTTGAAGCCCGTAACGAAAAAATGACCTGGTGCCTCGTTGGGGAACCATCGAGTACAGCGCAGCTGGGTGACATCATTAAAAATGGCCGTCGTGGTTCATTGAATGGGGTATTAACCGTCAAAGGGAAACAGGGGCATGTGGCCTATCCACATCTTGCCATCAATCCGATTCACATGGCATCGAAAGCGATTGCTGAACTGTGTGACACAGTTTGGGATCAGGGTAACGAATATTTTCCAGCCACTTCTTTCCAAATCTCCAATATTCAAGCGGGCACTGGAGCGACCAACGTTGTACCGGGCAACATGAAAGTCACCTTTAACTTCCGTTACTCAACCGAAGTCACCGCTGATGAGCTCAAAGCACGTGTACTTGAACTTCTCGATCGTCACGGCGTTGACTATGAGATTGAATGGACGCTTTCTGGCTTACCGTTCCTGACCCCGGTGGGCGAACTGGTGAATGCCGCTAAGACAGCGATCAAGAATGTGACGGGTGTTGATGCTGAACTATCAACTAGTGGCGGAACTTCAGATGGTCGCTTTATTGCACCAACCGGCACACAGGTTCTTGAGCTCGGTGTACTAAATGCGACCATTCACCAGATCGATGAACACGTAAATGTGGCTGATCTGGAGCCGCTCGCGGAAATCTATGAACAGATTTTACAGCAATTGCTCACCTAATCTGTAAGCGTCCGCTGAACACACCTTATGAATTCATCCTATAAGCCTTAATTTAGTCCCCACTTAAAAACAAGTGG
>NZ_JAQIHG010000031.1:0-24563 GCF_035916735.1 Acinetobacter minutum | reverse complement strand
AAAAAAATGAGCGTATTTATATACACTCATTTTTACAGCATTTGGCTAAATGTTGCTTAACTGACTGGCATTACTCTGCATATGAGGGCTTTTTTATTGCTGTAATTTTAGTCACTTAATTGTCATCAACTTCGCCTAGTTTATAGCGATGACTTGTAGAGGATGTCATCGATGTTAGCCAAGTTGAACCCGTCACAACAAAATTTTGATGTGTCATTTCCCACAGAAATTACTGCGCAAAAAACAGAATATTTATTTGAATGGGTGGATTCACTCAAAGTCTTACAAGAAGTACAACGCTTTCGTGCTCAACAATTTTCTGAGCAATTTGGGGTCAATTTCCCGCAGCAATTGGATCAGGATCTTTATGATTTTGGTTGTGAACATGCTGTGTTACGCAATAAAGAGACCCGTGAAATTATTGCGTATACCCGCTTAAAAATGTTTCAAGGGCACGAATTGGCACAAAGTTATAGTGCACAAGAATTTCAAGTGTTCCCACAGTTATCCCATTTAGATAATGTGGTGGAAATGGGTCGGGTCTGTGTACATTCGCGTTACCGTTCGGGTAAAGCACTTTCTACTTTGTGGCTGAATCTGATTCCTAAAGTCTTGTGGGGAATGCGTGCAAAATATCTGATCGGTTGTGTAAGTATCCGCTGGGAAGGGAATCAGTCACGTGCTTACCATACCCATCAGTATCTACAGCAATTAGATCCTGCAAGAACAGTCGACATCCAGCCACTACAGGCATTTGAACCTCGCCTCAACGATACGATTTTGGTTCAGGATGAGAAAATTCCAAAACTGTTTGATGTGTATTTAGAGATGCAGGCCAAATTGTCTAAACAGGCCTATTTAGATCAGCAGTTCAATTGTCTGGACTATTTCGTGCTGCTTGAAGTCAAAAAAATGGCACGTAACTTTATGCTGCAACAGAAGGCGGGTTAAGCTGCATCAGCGGTCAGGTTCGATAATCTGATTTGCAAGGCGAAATCGACTGATGCACAATAAACACTTAATTTTATCAGGTGTTTCTGAAGTCTATGTGCCAGTTACTCGGAATGAATTGTGCAACCCCCACGGATATTACCTTTTCTTTCCGAGGGTTTTCACAGCGGGCGGGGATTACCTCAGATCATTGTGATGGTTTTGGCATCGCATTTTTTGAGGATAAAGCCTGCCGCCTGTTTGTCGATAATCAGTCGGCTGTTGAATCCCCAATTGCTGAACTGATCCGTAACTATCCGATCAAATCTCGCAACGTGATTGCACACATCCGCAAGGCGACTCAGGGAAAAATCAATCTGGAAAATTCTCATCCCTTTATGCGCGAGTTATGGGGGCGTCACTGGATTTTTGCCCATAACGGTGATTTACATGATTTTCAGCCTGCTTTAACTGGACGTTTTATGCCGGTGGGGAATACCGACAGTGAGCGTGCTTTTTGTTATTTGCTGGATCAGTTGGTGGAACGTTTTGGTTATGTCGAACCGGCACTGGATGATATTTTTGCCGTGCTTGCCGAGGTTTCTCCACAAATTGCAGAGCATGGGACCTTTAATTTTTGTCTATCCAATGGACAGGCGCTGTTTAGTTATGCCACTACCAAACTACACTGGCTGGTACGTGAATATCCTTTTAAGCCAGCACGTTTGATTGATCTGGATGTGGAAGTCGATTTTAGTCAGGTGACGACGGCGGCAGACCGTGTAGCAGTCATTACCACCGATCCCTTAACGCAAAACGAAGTTTGGACTGCGTATGTCCCAGGGCAGATGATTCTATTTCAACAAGGGCAGCCGATTAAGAGCATGCAAACACGAGTGGAGCGTTTGGTGCGTGAAGCAGAAAATCCTGCCCTAAAACGGATCACACCTGCTGATCAATATTAATGTGATGGATTTCTCATATTAATCCTTTGTTTTTGCTTGGTTTTATGTTTTTAAATTCTTAAATTTAAAGCGAAATAATTATCATTTTGGCTAAAAAATATCTTATCTTTTTAATCTGAATTAATATATTTTTTATATTTAAAACATGAACTTGCAACAAATTGGTGCGCTTTATGGCTAAACCCAACTGATTTGCTTGTTTTTTATTTGCGAAAATTAAATATAAGATGCCTTTCAAGTGATAAATAATGTATGCCACAGGTGGTCGTATGAAGATGAAATGGGTTCCAGAATATAATACTGGCATCGATGTGATTGACGATCAGCACAAACGAATCTTGGATTATATTAACGAAATCGATGGCATTGCTGCGAATACGGATCGCGCGCGTATCAAGCAGATCCTGGATAACATTATTGACTATACCCAGTCGCATTTCACTTTCGAAGAAAGTCTGCAGGAAGAAGCAGGTTACAAGTACCGTGTACCGCACAAACGCGTACATGACTTGTTTATTAAAAAAATTGAATCTTATCGTGACCGCTTTGAATCAGGGCACTCGATTGAAGCCGAGTTACATGAAGTTTTATCGAAATGGTTAATTAACCATATCCAGCACGATGATGCGGATTATGTTGGCGCTGTAAAAGAAAATATGATGGGTATTATTAAAGAGAAAGAAAAGAAAAGAGGGAAAAACTGGTTTGCTCGTTTCTTCTCATAATAAAAAATTAAACGACAGAATAAATGAGCATCGAAAATTAAAATAACCAATCGATAAATTAGCGCAGCAAATCATCCTCAGGATGGTTTGCTTTTTTCTTTGTAAACTTTGATTTTCATTGATGACAAAGGCAAAATAGCCAAAGACTTTTTCAAGGTATACGTCATGCAGGACAATTCTATGTCGCGATGGTTAGCGCCGCTGATGGCATTTTGTTTATCATTTCTAATGATTGCCACATTGGCACCTCTAGTGGGGATTCAGACAGAACGTCAAATTGATTTCTGGCTGCTCTGGTTGGCCAGCATGCTGATTTTGGCCTTACCGCTGGCTTATCTTGAAATCGCCTTGGTAAAACGTGCCAAGATTTCGGCCTTACAGGCTTTATCTTCCCTGACCCGAGATGCTGACGCTTCAGCACGATGGCGTTTGGCGGGTTGGTTGGCTGTGCTGTTTATTCCTTTCTTTGCTGGAGGAATGCTTGCCAACAGTAGTGCCCTTTTGTTGTCACAGCAAAACTTGGGGGTAAGCAGTACTGTAATTATCGCTGCTGCGGCTGTCTTGGCGTTGATCTTGTCATTGTTGGCTCGTCCTATTTTACTGGGCTTAGCAGCACTAGGGGTATTGGCATCACTGATTACTGCGAATGTCATGGGTGATACAGCAAGCAACTGGCAGATGACTGCAATTCAATCAAAAGAGTTACTCTACGCGGCTGTCTTGGCTTTGGTTGCAACCGGTTTGGGCTTGGGTATGTATGGACAAACCAGTCTGCCGCAAGTGAAAAATCGTGATGAAGCCAGTAAGACCGTCTTGCCGATCTGGATTGCTCAACTGATTGCCGTATTGGCTTTTGCCTTTTTCTCGGTCAAGCTGGCTGTTCCTGCCATAACATTGCTCATCAGTGCTATCGCTGTCAGTGCAGTGATGTTACAAATGGCGCGTGAGCAATTGGCCCATCGTCAGTTAGCCGTTCCCGTCCAGTGGTTGTTGGTGGTTATTCCAATGCTGCTTTGGGCTGTACCTGCAATAAGCGTGGTGTTGAATCCTATCCTGATCATTTGGGGACTGGTGATTGTCCTCATTTATGCGATTTTTGTGGGTTGGGTGATGAAGATCAGCCATTTGCGTAAAGCGCTGAATTTCAGCAATGAACTGTTTTATAACCTATGGCGTATTGCGGTTCGTATCATCTTACCGTTGACGATTATCTTATCGCTTATTGCTTTTATTGGATCTTTGCTATGAGCGAGCCACAGCAAGTCTGGGTGGCTTACGCAACCGCAACGCAGCAATTTCATATTGCTGTGCCTTATGTACCGGGGATGACAGCAGGCGACGTGATCCGGCAAAGTGCGATTGAGCAGCAGGTCGCTTTACCTCAACCTTTGCAACTCGGGATTTTTGGCGTCAAAATTGAAAATGCGGATCATGTATTACAGGCGGGTGATCGGGTCGAGATTTATCGGGCATTAATCATTCAACCGCAAGATATCCGCCGTAAACGTGCTGCAAAAAATCCGGTGGGACGCTATCAGAAAGGTAATCGCTTTAAACAATCGAAATGATATAAAAAACCCCTCATTGAGGGGTTTCTTTTTAATTTAAACGGTCTATAGTGGTGGCGCATTTAGGATCGCCTCTTTTGAAGGCGGCAAACCTGGTTGTGTTTCTGGGATCGTTTCTAAACCTTCAATTTTTGTCACGATACCTGATTCATTAAAATAGATTTTTAAATGTTGACCATATGCAGCCGGAATCTTGGCTTTTTTAGCATAAGTTCCTGGAATATAGTGATAGATGTAGTCCCAGCGTAGTGGATTCATCGGATCGGTAACGGTCGGGCTTCCGAGTAAAAAGCGGACTTGTTGATGCGTCATGCCAACTTGAATTTTGGCTGCTTGCGCCTGTGTGAGGGGAGTTCCTTGTGGAATATCGACTTTATATACCCCTAATGTCGAACAGCCGGCGAGCAGTGAAGTGACCAATAACGTCAACATGATTTTTTGCATTTTGCTACACTATCCCAATTAATTATGATGCATTCGATCCGAGGATAAATCATACTGCATCTAAACTCTGTTGCATATTCCAACTTAACATTTGTTGAGAGACCTTTTTTCATGCCTATTTCAAATCAAGATTTACGTAAAGCTGGTTTAAAAGTTACCTTACCACGGATCAAGATATTGGAATTATTAGAAAATTCAAGACAACATCATTTGAGCGCGGAAGATATTTATAAAACATTATTGGAACAGGGTGAAGATGTTGGTCTCGCAACCGTATATCGTGTGTTAACACAGTTTGAAGCAGCAGGCATTATCCAGCGTCATCATTTTGAAAATAACCATTCAGTTTTTGAAATCATGCAGGAAGATCACCACGATCATTTGGTCTGCCAGAACTGTAACAAAGTCATTGAATTTACAAATGATGTGATTGAACATGAACAGCACGCCGTGGCGGAAAAACATGGTTTTGCATTGACAGGTCATTCTTTAAATCTGTATGGCTATTGTGACAGCGCAGAGTGTCAGGATGCTTTCCGTAAGAAGTAAGATTCACATAAATCTGACAAATAAAAAAAGAAGCTTTAAAGCTTCTTTTTTTTGATCTGGATAAATCTTAATGGTTATCAAACGTGATATTGCGGCTTGCATTCAATAACTGGTCACCGCCTTCTTCAATCAACTTGATTTGTAGACGTAGATCGTTTGGTGCATCGGCATGTTTTAATGCTTCTTTATAGTTAATAATACCCGCACGATACAGATCAAATAACGCTTGGTCGAAGGTCTGCATGCCCAGTTCACGTGAACGTTTCATCAGGTCTTTGATGTTGTGAATTTCACCCTTACGGATATAATCTGCCAGAAGGGGAGTATTGATCAGCAGTTCAATGGCCGCACGACGGGATTTGCCATCGACGGTCGGAATCAATTGCTGTGCCACAATCGCTTTCAGGTTGAGTGACAAGTCCATATACAGCTGGCTATGGCGGTCAGCATCAAAGAAGTGAATAATCCGGTCCAGGGCCTGGTTGGCATTGTTGGCGTGCAGCGTTGCCAAAACCAAGTGACCGGTTTCTGCAAAGGCAATTGCATAGTCCATGGTTTCACGGGAACGAATCTCACCAATCAGAATGACATCCGGCGCCTGACGTAGGGTGTTTTTCAGAGCCACTTCAAATGAATCGGTATCAATTCCAACTTCACGTTGGGTAATAATACAGCCCGCGTGTTCATGCACGAACTCGATCGGGTCTTCAATCGTGATGATATGACCTTTGGAGTTGTGGTTACGATAACCAATCATCGAGGCTAGTGACGTTGATTTACCCGTACCGGTTGCACCGACAAAGATAATAATGCCACGTTTGGTCATGGCGAGATCTTTGAGAATCGGTGGTAAATTCAAGTCTTCCATACTTGGAATTTTGGTTTCAATACGACGTAACACCATGCCAGGTAAATCACGCTGTTGAAAGGCGCTGACACGGAAGCGTGCACTTTTCTCGCGGTTGGTAATTGCAAAGTTACATTCACGTGTCTGCTGAAACTCAAGACGCTGTTTGTCTGACATGATTGAATGTAGGAGTTGGCCTACAATCTCCCCAGTCAATTTGGTTTTAGAGACCGGTACAATTTGCCCGTTGATTTTCATAGAGGGTTCAACGTCGGCGGTAATAAATAAGTCTGAAGCTTTTTGTTGTATCATTAAGTTCAGTAAATCATTAAAGTCCATGATTTCCCCCTCATTAATCCTTAAAAAAAATTATAAAAATGATTCTGGTTGTTTTGCTGCGGTACGTGCCACTTGCGGACTGATCACGCCTTTTGCCACCAGTGATTTAAGTGTCTGATCCAGTGTGGTCATACCGTAGTTGGCCCCGGTTTGAATGGCAGAATACATCTGGGCCACTTTGTTTTCACGAATCAGGTTACGGATCGCCGGAATCCCGATCATGATTTCATGTGCTGCCACACGACCGCCGCCATTCTTTTTCAACAGGGTCTGGGAAATTACCGCCTGTAAGGATTCAGATAACATGGCACGGACCATGTCTTTTTCTTCTGCCGGGAAAACGTCAATGATACGGTCAATGGTTTTAGCCGCAGAGGTGGTATGTAGTGTACCAAACACCAAGTGACCGGTTTCTGCAGCGGTTAAAGCCAAACGGATGGTTTCGAGGTCACGCATCTCACCCACGAGAATAATATCTGGGTCTTCACGCAGTGCTGAACGCAGTGCTTCATTAAAGCCATGCGTATCACGATGCACTTCACGCTGGTTGACTAGACATTTCTTGGATTGGTGTACAAATTCGATCGGATCTTCAATGGTCAGGATATGGTCATAACGATGTTCGTTGATATAGTCGATCATGGCCGCAAGCGTGGTAGATTTACCTGAACCGGTTGGACCTGTCACTAGCACGATACCACGTGGATATTCCGCGATTTCCTTGAAAATTTGCCCCATACCTAAATCTTCCATCGTCAAAACTTTCGATGGAATGGTACGGAATACGGCGCCTGCACCACGGTTCTGGTTAAAGGCGTTCACACGGAAACGTGCAACTCCTGGCACTTCAAAAGAAAAGTCGGTTTCTAGGCGTTCTTCATAGTCACGACGCTGTTTATCATTCATGATATCGTAAACAAGACGGTGAACTTCTTTGTGTTCTAGGGCAGGTAAGTTAATGCGACGAACTTCGCCATCCACACGAATCATCGGTGGCATACCTGCGGAAAGGTGTAAATCTGATGCGCCATTTTTCGCAGAGAAGGCTAAGAGTTCTGTAATATCCATGAGGTCCCCAGAATAATCAAAGTACGTAATTATTTTGTAGAATAATACGGCTTTCCCCACGCTTAACCAACAGTTGTCTGTTGAGAAAGTAAAAAAAGATCAATGAAATGAGAATCATGTCAATGAATCCAGTTGAGCAAGCCAGAAATCAGGTTCTGGCACAAATCCAGCAAGCCTGTCAGCAGTGCCAGCGTGATCCTGCGACGGTGCATTTACTTGCAGTTTCCAAAACCCATCCGAGTGATGCCCTGCGCGCAATGTATGCTACCGGGCAACGTGCTTTTGGTGAAAACTATCTGCAAGAAGCACTGGACAAGATGGCTGCGTTACAGGATTTACAGATAGAGTGGCATTTTATTGGTCATGTGCAGCGTAATAAAACCAAGCATTTAGCTGAACAGTTTGCCTGGGTGCATGGTGTGGATCGTCTGATCATTGCCGAGCGTTTATCCAATCAGCGTGAAGCCAGCCAGCCACCTTTGAATATCTGTATTCAGGTCAATATTGATGGGCAAGAAACTAAAGATGGTTGTACACCGCAAGAAGTCCCAGAACTGGTCCGGCAGATCAGCCAGTTGCCACATTTACGTTTACGTGGCTTGATGGTGATTCCAAAGCCGGGAAATACTGCTGCATTTAGTGATGCCAAGAACTTGTTTGATCAGGTGAAAGTTGAACATGCCCAACCGCAAGATTGGGATACCTTAAGCATGGGGATGTCAGCTGATATGGCCGATGCGATTGCTGCAGGCTCGACGATGGTTCGTGTCGGAACCGCACTGTTTGGCGCGCGTGATTATTCAGCAAAAGCTTGAAAGTAAAGCCAGCTGATGCTGCCTATGCGCCATTTTTATGGTGCAACGGAACAGCGCTATATGCTGGCTGCAATTTTATCCCACAATTTCAATATGACTGGCACCCGAGCCCACCGGTTTGACCTGAAT
This sequence comes from Acinetobacter minutum, assembly GCF_035916735.1. Taxonomy (NCBI): domain Bacteria; kingdom Pseudomonadati; phylum Pseudomonadota; class Gammaproteobacteria; order Moraxellales; family Moraxellaceae; genus Acinetobacter; species Acinetobacter minutum. The sequence continues at coordinate 16,184 of NZ_JAQIHG010000031.1, read as the reverse complement.
CTGAACCGGAATGCGTTCATGCATTTCTTGTATATGGGAAATCAGGATGATTTTACGGCCCTGATTTTGTAAATGATCCAGTGCATCCATCACGATGTGCAGGGATGCTGGATCCAGGGTGCCAAAGCCCTCATCAATAAACAGGGATTCTATCTTCATGGAACCTGATGCCATTTGCGCAATCGCCAAAGCAAGTGCTAAAGAGACCAGAAAAGTTTCCCCACCCGAGAGTGAAAGTACCGGACGAATCTCGCCATTCATATGATGGTCAATGATCGCCAGTCCCAGGCTGTTGTCGATACGCTGTAGTTGATAGCGTGGTGCCAGCGGTTGCAACTGTTGATTGGCATATTCCACAAGAATGTCTAGATGGTGTTCCTGGGCAATTTTTTTAAACTTGCTGCCATCTGCACTCCCGATTAGATCGGAGATACGACTCCAGCGGTATTCTTGTTGCTGGATACGCTGGATTTGCTGTTCAAACTGCTGCTGTTTCTGCAGATTTTGTTGCTGTAGCTGCAGTTTTAGTTTCAGTTCATCACGCTGTGCCGAGAAGTCCTGTGTCTGTTGTTCCAGGTCGGCGAGTTGTTGTTGGACCTGGAAAAAGTCACGTTCTGGTTGATCTTTAAGATGTCGCTGCTGCTGGTCTTGTAAGGTCTCTAGCGCCGTTTTGGCTTGTTGTAATGTCTGTTCATGGGTGTTCAAATGCTGGCGTAACTGCTGTTCCATTTGGCTGGAGATGTGTAACAGCGTAGTAATCTGACCATCAGAAAATTGCGTTTGTTGTTGCCATAGCGTGATTTTCTGCTGGCAAGCGTGCAGTTGTTGTTCCGTCAGTTGGTGTTGAGCTTGCAGCTGTTGCAGTTGTTGTTGCTGTTGTAGATAGTCCGTCTGCAGATGCTCAAATTGCTGTTTGTGCTCACTATAGTTTTGCTCAAGCGTATGCAGTTTCTGTTTGAGTTGATCAAGCCATTCTTTTGCCGTTTCAAAGGGAGGTTCGGCATAAGCAGCCGTTAATTGAACGACATGCTGTTTGAGTTGTTCTCCCTGTAATTGGGTCTGCTCGAGTGCCTGCTGTAATTGAGTCAATTGCTGCTGTTGTTGAGCGCGTTGTTGCTGTTGAAGATGCAGCTCATTTTCAAGGGGCTGCAGCTGTTGCTGCAATTGTTTAATTTGATTGAGCAGGACATGGCGGTTTTGTAATGCAGTGCTGAGTTGCTGGCTACATCCGATGCGGTCAGCCTCCCAAGCCTGGCGCAGGCTCTCAGATAAATGCTGCACGATTGGCAGTTCGAGTTGTTCGAGTTGTTGTTGCTGTTCAAGTTGCTGCTGGAGCTGTAGTACTTTCTGCTCGTGGCTTTGTAATTCTTGCAGACTAAGTTTGAGTTGCTCCAGCTGCTGTTCGAGGCGCTGTTGGCGATCTTGCTGCGCATTTTCCAGTATGCTGATGTGGCCTAGCAGATGTTCATCGCTTTGCTTAAAGTCAATTTCTACCGTGAGCTGTTGTGAGTCTGTGCTAAGCGTATGGCGCAGCTGTTCAAGCTGCCGATGTAGCTCAGTAAGTTGCTGTTGTTGATGCTGATAACGCTGCTCGCTTACCACTCGTGCCTGCTGACAGGTTTGCCAAAGACTAAAACTGTCCTGTTCTGCTTGTCGCAATTGTTGTTCCTGCTGTTCCTGCAGAGCAAGCAAAGATTTTTCCACCAACTGTGCATGGTCAATATATGGATGTGTGATACTGCCACAGACCATGCAGGGGTGATCGGTCTGCAGACTGGCACGCAGTTCTTCGACATTCTTAGAGTGGATCAGGCGTTGTTGCTGTAAGATTTTTTGTAATTGTTCACGTTCTTTTTTGGCCGTCTCATACTGTTGTTGAGCCTGTTTTTCTTGTTGCCCGTGTTCTTGCAGCTGTTGCTGTGAATGTGTCAGTGCAGATTCCAGCTGTCGTTGTTGTTGATGTTGTTCCAGGTAATTTCGCAGTTTTTGCACAAGATTCTGTAGGGCATATCCCTGTTGTAGCAGGGCTTCTCGTTGCTGCTGTAACTGCTGAATTTCGGTCTGTAAGGTGTTGGTATTGCCAAATTTTTCATGTAGGGGGGTGATCTGCGCTTGGCATAGGTTTAATTGGATTTGTAATGCTGGGGCGTCCAGTGCCGCTTGGGCGGGAAAGCGCTGTTGAATCAGCTGATGCTGATGTTGAATCTGTTGCAGGAGGCGTAGGATTGCCTGCGGTTCTTCATCAAAAATTGCCAGATGTTGACTGTCGGATAGTTGTTGCGTCAGAAGTTGCTGCTGCTGTTGTAGCTGTACCTGCTGTTGTTCTAATTTTTGAATTTGCTGTTGCAGAGTGGGTAACTGTTGTTGTGCCTGTTCATACTGATCGCGAAGTTCACGGAACTTGCTGGCCAGGATTTCCCGCTCGTGTGCATACTGCTCGGCTTGTGCGATTTGGGGCTGGATCTGCTGCTGAAAGTTTTTTTCTTGCTGTAATTGCTGCTCAGCCTGTAAATAGGCATGTTCTTTGAGTTTAAACTCGCTTTGCAGGGCAAAAAATGGCGACTCCAGTTGTTGTAACTGCTGTTGCAGTTGAATATGTTGCTGCTGCAGTTGTTGTTGCTGTTCTACGCTAGAGCGGATTTCAGCAAATTGGGACAGCTGTTGTAATTTTTCGCGTTCGGCATTGAGCTGTTGATCTGCCGCCAATTGCAGCTGGTAAATTTCCTGTTTACCCTGGATTTCTGCATGTAATTCATGTTGCCGTTGATGCCATTGCCATTCTCGTTCGAGCAGCGATTTATTTTGTTGCAACTGTTGCAGGTTCTGTTCTTGCTGCTGTAACGCTTGCTGAAGTTGTGTGACTTGCTCAGCGGTCAATAACTCAATATGCCCCAAGATATCATTGAGTTTTTCTTTCTCTAAGCGGATGGCCTTGGTTTTTTCAAATGCGGTTTTGCCCACCTGGCTAAAAATGTTGGAGTTGGTGAGATATTCCAATAAATCTGCACGTTCCTGATCCTTGGCTTTTAAAAAAGCGCCAACTTCAGACTGAGCCAACAGCACGGCACGGGTGAACTGTTCAAAACTCAGACCAATCAAGCGGAAAATCGTGTCATTACACTCGGATATTTTTTGTGTCAGGACACGTTGATCGTCCAGACACAAAACTGAACGGTCGATTTTCAGGTTGCCATCGAGTTTGTTGCGTGCACGGCGAATTTCCCAGCGTGCACGGTAATGTTTTTGGTCGAGTCCAACAAAATCCAGTTCAGCGAAACCACTCGTCGTCCCGCGACGTAAGATGTTTTTGGTGTCTTTAATGGAAATATCCTGACCACTGGCATCCCGCAGTTTGCCATCACTCTGTTTCAGGCGAGGAATCTGGTCAAATAATGCGAGACACATAGCATCCAGCAGGGTGGATTTGCCGGCACCCGTGGAGCCGGTAATTGCAATCAGACCGGCATGAAGCAGAGGATCGGCTTCAAAATTAATCTCCTGTTCACCACTGAGTGAGGCCAGATTTTGTAATTTTAGGCGTAAAATTTTCATGGCGGCTCACCTAAGGTTCAGTTGGATGTAAGGCGTCGTTCGCCTCGTCCAGCAACGTGAGAAAGTCCTGCATGACTTCAGGATCCTGTTCATAGCCCATTTTTTCCCATAAGTCATGAAACAGGCTTTCCGGAGTCGGGGGGGCCAGATCAATTTTAGAGGTCGTATTGGCAGTTGGGTCTGTATTGACCAGTTTCCGGCTGATCCGAACCAGACGATATTGTTGTTCTGGTAGCAGTTTCTCAATTTGCAGACGCAAATCGGGCGGTGGTGGCTTCAGGCTGAAATATTCAATATCCACAAAAGCCCGCTGGTCAATCGCTTGCGCCGCACCATTGGGTAAATCGCGTAGTTGTTGCAGGACTTCATCGAGTTCGCCTGCGAGCCGATATAAAGGGATGGTTCTCGGAATGGGTAATTTTTCGATCGCTAATTTTTGTTGCTGCTGGGGCTGAATATGGATATTCAGAACCTGATGCGGGTAGTGAATTTCACTAAAGGACAGTGGAATGGGTGCCCCACTGTAACGGATATGCTCATGCTGAACCTTTTGCGGTTTATGTAAATGACCGAGTGCCACATAATCAACTTCATCCCCAAACAATTGCGTGGAGAGTGCTTCCTGATTGCCAATCACAATCTGGCGTTCGGAGTCGGATGTTTCTGCCCCCTGTAAATGGGCATGGGTCATGAGAATGAGTGCCTGTTCAGGGCTTTTTCGTGCCTTGGCTTCGGCAATAACCCGTTGATGGATGTACTCAATGGCACGACTGGTGTCGGTTGTTGCCTCGTTATAACCGGTGATTTCAGCAGGGCGTAAAAAAGGTAAAGCGACACACCAAGCCACAATTTGTCCCTGGGTATCATGGATCGGGATAATCAGGCGGTCCAAATCAAGTGTCCGGTCAGTATTCCAGTGCACGATTCCCACGGTTTTGGCGTTATATTTCTCTAGCAAGGGCTCCACCTGTTCAATGCGGTAACCTGAATCATGGTTACCGGCAATCATCAGGGTCTGCATATGGGGGGCTCGCTGATGGGCATCGGCAAGAAACTGATAGAGTTGTTTTTGCGCACTCGAAGCGGGATTGATCACATCAAACAAATCCCCGGCGATGAGTAAGGCATGGGGCTGTTGCTGTGCAATCTGTTCGAGTAACCAGGCCAAGAACTGTTCATGTTCATACTGACGTGAATGGCCGTAGAAGAATTGTCCCAAATGCCAATCCGATGTGTGTAAGAAGTGAACCGTCATGCCCTTGAACTCAAATGAAAATTCAGTCCCTATACTATAAATAAAGCAGGCGGTTGTGTGCAGAGAATTACAATCTGACGTCGATTTTTGTCGCAGGCGTGCAAAGCTGAGGAATGAGCGATCTATAAAAAATAAAGACCGACGATTCGAGTGATGAGAAATCGTCGGTCAAAGGAACTTCGTCATGATAAAAGATTGGCTGCTGATCAATCGATTACAGGGAAGTTGGTTTGTTATTCTGTGTTGAAACTTGAAGGGCTGCGTCTAACATGATTTTGCGGATGCCGTGCGAAACAATGATTTCTTCAGACCTTACACTTTATATAACGCTGTCTGCGCGATTTGGTTGACAAGAAAATGCAAAAGATCGCGAAAATTTTTATACTGCTGCTTTATTTGCCGGATTCACTGTCATGGTGTCATTAAAAAAATATTATCTGTGGTTTTTTCTGCTCTGTCTGGTCTTTACCTTGCTGGTCGGGGTGTTGGCCGCATTATTACCATTGGGAGTAGGAGGAATTCTAACCGCAGTGCCTTATTTATTGGCCATGATCATCGTGCTGTACCTGTTCCTCAATCAGCAACGCCGGGCACCTACCCAGCAGGAACGTAAGCAGTTTACCCTCAATTTTAGCCTAATTTTCTGGGGTTATAATGCGCTGGGCGTATTGTCTGGATTGTGGTTATTTTCCCGGCAGGATCCTGAAGTATGGCAGAACTTTTTGCTGTATTTAAAACAGCCCCTATTCTTGGCGCTCATTGCCGGCATGATTCTGATGCTGGCGATTCCGCTGAGTTTGCTGACCTACTGGTTTTATGGACCACAAGCGCAGCGCATGGCCCAGCATAAATTCGGTTCCTCCGTTTAAAACCAGTTTTTTATTTGCGCATCGTTCTGAGTATGTGTTTGATTCTGGATGCTAAACCGCTATGCTGAAATCAACCTGCATGATCATTATGGAGCAAGCCGATGCCATCAAATGCCACAGTTTTGCTGACCGGAGCCACAGGATTTATTGGGCAGCATTTGGTTCCTTTTTTACTCGAAAAAGGTTGTCAGGTGATTGGTTACAGCCGACAACGAAATCTGCAACCGCAACAGCCTGGCTACCGCCTGATTCATGATTTTGATCAGCTCAAAGGCGAACAGATTGATTATGTGATTAACCTGGCGGGGGAAAGTATTGGTGAAGCCCGCTGGACAGATGCGCGTAAACAAAAGCTGATCGATAGCCGGGTACAGACCACACGTCGTTTACTGGACTGGCTAGACCAACAGCAGGTCTATCCCAAATGTATCGTCTCCGGTTCGGCGATAGGCTATTACGGCATTGATGAACAGGAGCAATGGTCAGAAGTCTGTAGCGAACAGTCTCCACCGCAAGCCCTCTTCATGTCTGAACTTTGCCAGTTATGGGAGCAAGAAGCGCTGCGACATCACCAACAGAACATTAAAATTATTCGTCTGGCCGTGGTTTTTGCTGCGCAAGGCGGGATTCTGCCGCAAATGTTGTTACCGATTAAGCTCAAGACTGCAGGCCGGATTGGTCATGGCCGTCAGCCGGTGGTCTGGGTACATATACAGGATGTACTGGCCGCGATCTGGCATGTCTTGCAGCACCCTGAATCGGAACAGCAGGTGTTTAATGTGGTGGCACCGGAAAATGTCACCCAGCAGCAATTTGCACAAACAGCTGCAAAAATCTTGCAGCGCAAACCTTTATTCAGTTTACCTGCTTGGGTGCTGCGTTTGGCATTGGGTGAACAGTCACAATTGGTGCTCAATGGTCAGCGTGTGACCCCCCAAGCTTTGCTGTCCCAAGGCTTTGAGTTTCAGTACCCAACCCTGGAAGGTGCGCTCAAACATCTCCTTAAAGCACCGTGAACATTTACAAACTGCATTATGAAATTGCCAGGGCAGAGTGTTTGATTAAACGTTGCGGTGAGTAAGGTTGATGATCTGTGAGTGTTGGCTGTTGCAGGATCATTTGTCTTAACAGCTGGGCTGACGCTGGTCCCATGACCAGACCATTGCGGAAATGACCGAAATTGGCCCAAAGGTTTCTCACTTCTGGCATCTGGCCAATATAAGGAATCCCTTCTGGCGTTCCGGGACGCAGACCGGCCCATTGCTGGACGATCGGGAATTGGGCCAGTTCCGGCACCATTTCCAGCGAGGCATCGAGAATATTCTCGCGGATGGCATCGACAGGAGTGGTGTCAAAGCCACGCTCTGACATGCTGGAACCGCAGACAATATGGCCATCCTGCCGGGGAATCAGATACATCACCTTATTCATGCACATGGTCGGTAACCAGTTTTCAGGTGCTTTAAATAATACCATCTGGCCATGTACCGGGCGTACCGGAATATCCAGTTGCAAGGGTTCTGCCCATTTTTGGCTCCAGGCCCCTGTCGTGATGACAAACTGATCAGCGTGAAATTTTTGCTGGTCTACGGTGATCAGGGCGCTAACTTGTCCATTTTTTAATTCAATTTTCTCAATCGGGGTATTTTCAAAAAACTGCACTTTGGGGTGCAGTTTTAAATACTGAATCAGCGATTGCAGCAAGCGTGGGTTACGCACATTGGCGATTTGCGGGAAATAAATGGCATGTTGAAAAGTAGAATCAACATGCGGATTGACCTGTTCCAGCTGTTCCCGCTGTACATATTCGCAGGCCTGCATCGGTTCCTGATAGCGTTCCGCATAGTTCAGGCCAATCTCAAAATCATCTTCATCAAAAATCAGCATACCACTTTCGTTGATTTCAAAATCAATGCCGGTGACTGGGCTGATTTTTTCATTCAACTGCTGATACAGGCGTTTGCCATGTTGTGCCAATGTGTTGACTTCATGCGGATATCGCCAGGGATACATCGGGGAGAGAATCCCTCCTCCTGCCCAGGATGCGGCACGACCGGCCTGCTGTTGGTCAAAAATCGACACGGAACAGCCGTGTTCCACAAGTTCTAAAGCAGACAACAAACCGCTGACGCCTGCTCCAATAATGGCGATATGCATCATGTACTCAAATTCAGGTTAGTGGGGTTATCGCATATTCTTGAGCTGTTCAGCTGCTGTTTCAGCAAAATAGGTCCAGATGCCATCGGCACCGGCACGGCGGCAGCACATTAGTGACTCTAAAATGACACTTTCCGACAACCAGCCGTTATGGATGGCTCCGGCCAGCATCGCATATTCACCACTGACCTGATAGACAAAGGTTGGAACCCCAAAGCTATCTTTCACTTCACGCACAATATCCAGATAGGGCATGCCTGGTTTGACAATCACCATATCGGCCCCTTCCTGAATGTCCAGCGCAATTTCGTGCAGGGCTTCAGCGCGGTTGCCAATATCCATTTGATAATTGTATTTATTGCCACCTTTTAAGTTGCTAGCCGAACCTACTGCATCTCGGAATGGTCCATAGAAGCTAGAGGCATACTTGGCGGAATAGGCCATGATATTGGTATAGATCAAGTTATTGGCTTCAAGTGCCTGGCGGATCGCACCAATACGGCCGTCCATCATGTCACTCGGTGCAACCACGTCGGCACCGGCTTCGGCATGGCTCAAGGCCTGTTTGATCAGACATTCTACGGTTTCATCATTCAACACATAACCGGTGTCGTCAATGATGCCATCCTGACCATGCGTGGTATAAGGATCTAATGCACCATCGGTGATCAGCACCATTTCTGGCAATTCTTTTTTTAACAGGCGAACGGTATTTTGTACCAGACCATCTTCACGCCATGCGGCTTCTGCAGTCAGGCTTTTGTCTTCTTGCGGGGTAACCGGGAATAGCGCCAGTTTAGACACTCCAAGTTCAAGTAAGCGTTCTGCTTTTTTAACTAACAGATCCGCAGACAGGCGCTGAATGTTCGGCATGCTGGGAATATCTTGGGTCTGGTTCTGACCTGGTAATACAAATACTGGATAAATCAAGTGATGGGCCGTCAATTGCGTCTCGCTGACCATGGTGCGGAGTTGATCATTCTTGCGGATGCGGCGCATACGGGTCGCAGGAAAAGCGGGACGATTGAACGTATAAGTCATAACAATCTCGTTTATCAGTATAAGATATAGGCCTATTGTAGTCCCATATTCAGCCATTTGGGTATGGTAGCAATGCTTTTTCTCAACGAGTGCATACGATAATTCATATGACCAATACCGATAAAACCTGGACGGGGAACCTGCTGCTGAATGAGCATCATGACAGTGATCAGATGGTGGAACAGTTATGCGCGGCATTTAATCAGGCACCATTTTTTCAACATGTTGGCATGCAGATGCGGGTGCGGCAGAGTCAGATTGAAGGCTATTTTGAGATGCAACCTTATCTGATTGGAAATAAAGCCTTTCAGATTTTGCATGGTGGTGTGGCGGCGACCTTTTTAGATAGTGTAGGTGGGGTGATTGCTATGGCGGAAGTCTATCATCGCCGTCATGTAGAAGATTTGCATGAAACCTCAAAAAAAATCTCGCGGCTGGCTACGGTTGATATGCGAGTAGATTATCTTGCGCCAGGCCGAGGCCAGTATTTTATTGCACGTGGTGAGATTTTACGCTTTGGACGCAAAGGCTGTACTGTGCGGATGACCATGGTCAATGATGAGGAAAAAGCCATCGCGACCGCAATTGCCTCTTACGCCTACTAAATAGGTCTGATTTCATCTTTTCTTGAAGCTGATTGTCCCGAATCAGCTTTTTTATTGCCTGGTCAAACTTGTATATTCAGAACGTTATAAAAAGTGGGATAAAAATAGAAAACTCAACAGTTACGTTTTTAGATCGTAATTTAAGTTTGATGTTTTACAATCGTGATATTTCTTGCCCACAGTGCAGTTAGCTGCCTGTTTCCCTTAAGAAAAGAGCCCATATCGTGCATGGGATGTTTGTGCTTGAACGATCCGGATAAGGAATAAAATATGACCGATACTCAGCCATCTGCGAAGGATGCCGCAGCCGTTCCCGCTGAAAATCACGGTACACAGATGAACAAACGTAAAACGCTGCTGAAAATTGTAGCCGTATTGTTTATTGCTGCCGTTTTAATTTACGCCATTTGGATGTGGGTCGGACAGGATTCAGTCAGCACGGATAATGCCTATGTAGGTGCCGAAACGGCATCTATCACTTCAATGGTTAGTGGTCAGGTCGTAGAGGTGCGCGTAAAAGACACCCAACAGGTCAAAAAAGGGGAGCTGTTACTCAGTCTGGATACCCGCGATGCAACCATTGCATTAGCACAGGCTCAAGCAGAATTGGCCAAAGCACAACGTCAATACAATCAGACCTCCGCGAACAGTCAGTCCTTAAATTCACAGATTCTGGTACGTCGTGATGAAATTGCCAGTGCGCAAGCTCAACTCAGCAAAGCACAGGCGGATTTGAACAAGGCACAGAATGACTATGCACGCCGTCAGAAGCTGATCGAAACTGGGGCGATTTCCAAAGAAGAATTGACCAGCGCGCAGGCCGCGGTTGAAACAGCACGGGCGGGTCTATCACTGGCTCAGGCACAAGTGGCTCAGGCGGAATCCAGCCGTAAAGCGGCCGAAAGCACCCTAGCTGCCAATGAAGCGTTAATTCGTGGTACCAATCAACAGTCGACACCAGATGTGCAGGCTGCCCAGGCACGTGTTGATCAGGCGCTATTGGATCTGGAGCGTACCCGTATTCGTGCGCCTGTTGATGGAGTGATTACCCGACGCAATGTACAGGTCGGACAACGGGTGGCACCGGGTACAGCCCTGATGATGATCGTGCCGGTGGCACAACTGTATGTAGATGCCAACTTTAAAGAAAGCCAGTTGGCCAAAGTGAAAGCCGGACAGTCGGTCACTCTAGTTTCAGATTATTATGGTGATGATGTGGTGTATCACGGTAAGGTGGTCGGTTTCTCCGGAGGCACAGGTGCCGCATTTGCCTTGATCCCGGCGCAAAATGCAACAGGTAACTGGATTAAGGTGGTTCAGCGGTTACCTGTACGGATTAGCCTCGATCCAAAAGAGCTTGCAGCCCATCCTTTACGCGTTGGGCTGTCCATGACAGCCACAGTACAACTCAAGTAGCAGGCTCGCAATGAACCGTCCAGCCCCATTTGCCGATTTAACCGGAAGCCGTTTGTGGATCGCGGCCTTCTTCCTGGCATTTGCCAATTTTATGGTGGTGCTGGATACCACGATTGCCAACGTTTCTTTGCCCCATATTACCGGCAGTCTCGCCGTTTCAAGCACGCAGGGAACCTGGGTCATTACCTCCTATGCGGTTGCTGAGGCGATCTGTGTGCCGCTGACGGGCTGGCTTGCAGGGCGTTTTGGTATCGTCCGTACTTTTGTGACTTGTGTTATCGGTTTTACCGTGTTTTCAGTGCTATGTGGTTTGTCGAACAGTCTGTTGATGTTGGTACTGTGCCGGATTGGTCAGGGCCTGTTCGGTGGTCCGATTATGCCGCTCAGCCAGACCTTGCTGATGCGTATTTTCCCTCAGGAAAAACATGCACAAGCGATGGGATTGTGGGCCATGACGACCGTGATTGGACCCGTTTTAGGGCCAATTCTCGGGGGATTAATCAGTGACAATATGTCCTGGCACTGGATTTTCTTTATTAATATTCCGGTGGGGATCATTTGTGCACTTGGCGCGATCAGTTTGCTGAAATCGGTAGAAAGTCCGTTAGCAAAATTAAAAATAGACAAGATGGGGCTGCTGTTGCTGGTGATCTGGATTGGTGCCCTGCAGCTGATGCTGGATTTGGGGCATGAACATGACTGGTTCCATAGCCAGATCATTGTGGCGCTCGCAGCAATTGCGGTCAGCGGATTTATGATCTTTCTCATCTGGGAGATGACCGAGCATCATCCCGTGGTCAATGTCCGGGTATTCCGGCATCGTGGATTCAGTATTTCTGTGCTCGCTTTATCCTGTGGGTTTGGAGCATTTTTTGGCAGTATTGTGCTGATTCCGCAATGGTTACAGGTAAATATCGGCTATACGGCGACCTGGGCCGGTTATGTCACGGCCACCATGGGCATCGGTAGTGTGATGATGTCACCGATTGTAGCTAAACTGGCAGTGCAATATGATCAGCGTGTTTTGGCGAGTTGTGGTTTGTTGTTACTCGGTGGTGTGACCTTGCTGAGAGCTTTCTGGTCCAATGAAGCGGATTTTATGACGATTGTTCTTCCGCAAATTTTGCAGGGGTTTGCGGTTCCTTTTTTCTTTATTCCGCTGTCCAATATGGCATTGGCTTCAGTGTTACCGCAGGAAATTGCCTCAGCAGCTGGTCTAATGAGTTTTATGCGTACGATGGCAGGGGCGATAGGTGCTTCAGTTGCGGCCACCCTATGGGATGATCATGCCAAGTTGGCACGTAGTGAGATTGTGGCCCGACTGCAACCAGAGGATATTCAGAAGACCTTACAGCAAAATGGCTTATCTTATGACAGTGTATTGGGTATGATTTCAAACTTGGTCGATAAAGAAGCGCTGACCTTGTCTGCCAATCATGTATTTTTGATCTTCAGCGTAATTTTTGTGATTTCTGGATTGATTATCTGGCTGTGCCCGAAACCGCGTCAAGGCACAGCATCGAGCCCGACCCACTGAAGCCCGAAAGGGGCTTTTGATATGGGCAGATGTATTTATTGGTCGATATCCGAGCGCGCCCGTTTTAATGCAATTTTCCATTCATGTAAACGGCTCTGACGTTCATCTTCCCTCATGTTGGGGACAAATTCACGCTCCAATTGCCAAGAAGCACCAATTTCTTTCAAATCACTGAAGATGCCCATCCGCAGCCCAGCCATGGCAGCAGCACCCCATGCAGTCGATTCTAGTAATTTGGGACGGCGTACGGGAACATTGAGCAGATCCGCCTGAAACTGCATCAACATATCACTATGGCTGGCGCCTCCATCGACACGTAATTCCGTGAGAGGATGGGCCACATCGGCCTGCATGGCGTGAATAACATCTGAAACCTGAAAAGCGATGGCCTCTAATGCAGCACGGGCAATATGTGCCTTGGTGGTTCCGCGTGACATGCCACAAAGCAACGCGCGGGCATCGCTATCCCAATGCGGCGCGCCTAGACCGGTAAAGGCCGGAACCAGTACCACTCCCTCCGTAGAATGGACCTGTGCCGCCAGTCGTTCCGTATCACTACTTTTCTGGATAATACCCAAGCCATCACGCAGCCATTGCATGATCGCCCCGGCCATAAAAATACTTCCCTCCAATGCAAAAGTATTTTGTCCGTGACATTGCCAGGCTAAGGTGCTCAACAGTTGATTCTGGCTGAACTGGATATCTGATCCAGTGTTAAACAGTAAGAAGCAACCGGTACCATAAGTATTCTTGGCAGAGCCTTTTTCAAAACAGGATTGTCCAAACAAGGCGGATTGTTGATCACCTAAAATCCCCGAAATTGGAATGTTGGCACCCAGTAAGCCTGTGGCAGTGTCGGCAATATAGGTATCCGAACTGATAATTTTGGGCAAGATGGAGCGTGGAATATCAAACAGATCCAGCAGTTCTTCATCCCAAGCCTGATTGTGCAAATTCATCAGCATGGTGCGAGAGGCATTGGAAGCTTCAATAACATGCTCGGCACCTTGCGTCAGGTTCCAGACCAGCCAGCTATCTATGGTGCCAAAGGCGAGGTGACCTTGTGTTGCCAATGCACGTAAACCGGGGATATTTTCCAGAAGCCAGACCAGTTTTCCTGCACTAAAATAAGGATCAATCAGCAGACCGGTTTTTTGCTGAATTTTTTCAGAAAGCCCTTGTTGAACTTGTTGATGACACCAGATGGATGCCCGACGGTCTTGCCAGACAATTGCAGGCGCGAGAGGTTGACCACTACGCTTATCCCACACAACAGTGGTTTCACGCTGATTGGTCAGGCCCAAAGCGGCAACATCCTTGGCGAAAATACCTGCACTGGCGAGCACTTGTTGTACTACACCAATTTGAGTGGTCCAGATTTCGAGTGCATCCTGCTCCACCCAGCCTGGATGAGGGGTCTGAATCTGAATTTCTTGTTGTGCTGTGGCAAGCGGTTCGCCGTATGTATTAAAAATAATCGCGCGGCTAGAAGTTGTTCCCTGATCCAGGGCCAGTAAATAGCTCATAATTTTTTTTTGTTGGCTCTTGAAAATATAAATAGGATCTCAATTATGTAAATTAACACATCAAGCAAGGTGGATTACGAGAAAGAACATAGTAATTTTTCGTGGTTGTGCTAAGATGTGTTGGTTATCTGGGGATGTCTTTGGCTTCGACGCTGATGATGAAACTCATAGATGCATGCCGAGAGCGCATTTTCTCTCGTAAATAAAATTTGCATTTAAATAGTCGCAAACGACGAAACTTACGCTCTAGCTGCCTAAGGGCCGCTTGTCCGCTTCCTAGAATACTTGTGGTCTGGGAACCCGACCGAAGCGCACGCACACAAGTCCGTATAGAGTCAAGCCTCGGGGCTTTATACCAAACTTAGAGGATCGCTTCTTGTACCCTGTTCGTCGGGTCACTTGAGGTTAAAACAATAGACGATATCTAAGCATGTAGTATTCTCGAGCGTAGTGTTGGCGGACGCGGGTTCAACTCCCGCCATCTCCACCAAATTCTTAAATTTGTATGTTGTTGTATGACGATGTATAAGTAAATAAAGCTTAAATCTTAATGGTTTAGGCTTTTTTTACGCTTGTATATGCCGTTATATGCACAGGGGCTAATCTTGCGTGAAGTTGCGGAAGATTGGTTCCATAACCAAAAAGAGACCTGGTCACATAAACATATTTTGAATGTACGGATTTCTCTAGATGAATTGTATGTTTCATTAGGTGATCAGCGGATCAATAAAATCACACAGCAGCTTAAAGAAAGAATTAAATCTATAAAACACAAGAAATGACCCGCACGGATGTGTTTGATGATATCGAGATGTTTTACAATCAAATGAGGCATCATTCACATCTTAATGAAATGAGCCCAGAAGCATTTAAGCCAGCTTCAAAATGAGACTATAGTAGGTCTAAGAGAGGAGGTAACAGTCCATCATATTTTTGACTAAGTCATACAATTAAAGATACAAGATTTCAGTCTCAGTATTTAACAGCTAAACAAGGAATAGTTATGAATAAAAAATTAATATTAACAGCAGCTTGTGGTTTTATTTTACCTTCACTATTCACCGCTTGTGTTCATACCAATACATTTGTTTCACAAGGCGAAACTAAAATAGTCACGAATAATAAAGAATACTTGCACCTTGCGAGTACCCATCCTGCCCGTATTTCTCCCAATAAAGATGAAATGCGTATAACTTTATTGGGAACAGGGAGCCCTGTGCCGAGCGAACAACGTTTTGGTATGTCCACCTTGGTGCAAGCGGGAGGCTATAATCTGGTTTTTGATGCAGGGCGAGGCGCAGTCATCCGTTTAACCCAAGCAGGGATGCCACTAGGAAAGGTGAATGGTGTTTTTTTAACTCATTATCATTCCGACCATGTCAATGGGCTGAGTGATCTGTGGATGACGGGCTACATCCCTGCATTTGGCGGTCGTCAAGGTGATTTTAATGTATATGGACCAACTGGCGTCATGGCCTTAGTAGAAGGTTTGAAGATGGCCCATGCAGATGACATTCGAGTTAGGGTGGCAGATGGTGAGCTAAAGAAAGAGGCGACTAATATTGTTGCTCATGAATTTTCTGCTGAAGGTGGTATTGTTTTTAATCAAAATGGCGTAGTCGTTACTGCCTTTAAAGTTGAACATGATCATCATGGCGCTATTCAACCCGCTTTAGGTTATAGAGTGGATTATGCTGGACGTTCGGTACTGATCAGTGGCGATACCATTCCCACCGCGAATGTACTTAAATACGGCAAAGGCGTTGATTTATTGATACATGAAGTAGCCGAGTTTCAAGATATTCAGGCCTTGCCACAAGTGTATGCTCACCACACCAATCCTCGAGAGGCCGGTGACATCTTTAACCAAACTAAACCTAAGATGGCGGTATACAGCCACATCGTAAATGGAGTTTCATCTAAAATTATTGGCATTCCTGATGAGGTATTAATCCAGCGTACTAGGGTCAATTATCAGGGCCCATTAGTCGTGGGTAGAGACTTAATGAGTTTTTTATTAACGCCTAATAAAATAGATGTTTACACACCTTAATTTTTCTCAGTCATCTTTATTTCGATCTAGACAATGACTAAGCCAAAACTCCAACGTTTTTTATGTGAATAAATTTGATTAAAAACCCCTGTTTGGGTGCTAATCAGCGTGCAAAACTGACCAGAAATCTGGGAAAAACAGCGTCCAATTTTGACCACCCCAGATGTTATGTA
>NZ_JAQIHG010000030.1:0-24776 GCF_035916735.1 Acinetobacter minutum | reverse complement strand
GTCCGAGGGTTGTGAAGCTAAAACCACAGAAATACCCAAGAAAATGCCAGTCAATTTCTTAACTGACTGGCATTACCCCATCATGGGGCTTTTTTTATGGCAAGATAAGCCGTTTTCAGTTTCGTTTTTAAGGCCAATCAATAAACCAAATATTCGACAAGCTTATTTCTAGCCTAGGTCTACAAGGGGTAAAAGTAGACACGATTTTGCATACACCTGTGCTGCAAGCCGGACAAACACTACAAGGTGAAATCCATTTTCAGGGCGCTAGCAGCAACAAAAACATCAATGGCATTTATCTCAATTTGATGACTACTGCTGAAGTGGAAGCGGGAGACCATGAATCAAGCCATGCACTGTGTCTGGCACGCTGGCATGTGAGCGGCGCTTTTGAATTACAGGCGCATCAAGTGCAGCGTTTTCCATTTCAGCTTCAGCTGCCTTATGAAACGCCGATCACGGAAGTTGCCTGTCGCTATAATGCTACTCGGCTATGGCTGCATACCCATCTCGATGTGGATTGGGGACTGGATGCCAATGACCGTGACTATATTAAAGTGACTCCCACCCCAGCCATGAATGCCTTTTTACAGGCGATGCAACACTGTGGCTTTCAGTTACACAGTGTAGATGTGGAAAAAGGTCAACTCCGTGGACATCATTTCCACTCCACGCTGGGCTGTTACCAAGAACTGGAATTTAAACCCACCCAGTTCCTGAGCGGCATCAATGAAGTCGAAGTGTCTTTTGTCGCTCAGGCGGAACAGACGCATGTCTTGCTAGAAATTGACCGTAAGTTTCGTGGTGACCATTACCGTAGTCTGACCATCCCTCATCAGCACATTCACATTCCAAGTCTGATTGAGGACATTCAACGTCTATTACAACGTTAAAGAGTTTTACATCTTGGTCGGTTAGCCCTGACCAATATGCTGCAATAACTCGGCAAACTGTTGGATTCGTGCTTTCGGCTGAGCCTGATCAAGCTCAGCCTGTGAGCCATAACCATATTCCACCGCAATCGCCTCGATGCCATTTTTACGTGCACCCAAAATATCGTACTCACGATCACCAATCATCAAGCAATGTGCGGGTTGTAAAGCTTCCTGCTGCACAATGTACTCGATCAACTCGCCTTTATTGGTTCTTTCACCCGTGAGCTCACTGCCATAAATCTCGTTAAAAAATTCCGCAAGCTTGAAATATTCCAAAATCCGTTTGGCATATACCGTCGGTTTGGCCGTTGCCACAAACAGTTGATAGTCTCGCTGCTTTAAAGCTTCCAAAGTTTCTGCCACTGTCGGGTAAACTTCATTTTCGAACAGGCCGATCACAGAAAAACGCTCACGATAGGCCAACAATGCCTGCTCACCCAAATCATGATCCTCTGTATCCAGAAGCTTCATCAAGGAGGCTTTTAACGGCGGACCAATCGTCCAGTCGATATCTAGCTCAGGTGCCAGCGGGCGCCCAAGCTTGTCCATCGCATAGCGAATAGAAGTATGGATACCCAATTTGGGATCCGTCAATGTCCCATCAAGATCAATTAAAATATGTCGGAGATTTTCCACGAGTCTACCCAATCAAAATCCAATACAGCGCTGCGAAGCCACTTATCGCTGCCAAGAAAGTTGCCTATACTAACCCAATTTGCCTTTCAGGATGATGCCATGCGCCCAACCGTACTGTGTTTTTCCGGTCTTGACCCTTCAGGGGGAGCAGGCTTGCAAGCCGATATTGAAGCCATTGGGCAAAGTGGTGCCCATGCGGCGATTGCCTGTACTGCCCTGACCATCCAGAACTCGCAACAGGTCTTCGGTTTTGAAGCCACCTCACGTGAACTGCTGTTGGCTCAGGCGAATGCAGTGGTTCAGGATCTCCCGATCCGTTGTGTCAAATCCGGCATGCTGGGTACCACGGAGAATATTGCGGCATTGGTGGAGTTTTTAAAGCAGCATCCCGATTATTTATATGTATTGGACCCGGTTCTGGTTGCGAACAGTGGCGGAGCATTGGGCGATCAGGCCACACTGGTCGAAGCCTTTGCTGAACTGATTCCACTCGCCAGCCTGATTACCCCGAATACCGTCGAGTTACGGGCTTTGACGGGTGAAGAAGATCTCACGCGTGCTACCGAAAAACTATTTGCCATGGGCGCAAAGGCGGTACTGGTCAAAGGAGGGCATGAAGAGACACCTGACTATATTCGCAATGCGCTGTATATCGCCAGTGAACTGGTTTCTGAAACACGCTGCCCACGACTGGAAGGTGAATACCATGGCTCAGGTTGCTCACTGGCCAGTTTTATTGCCGGTCGGTTGGCTCAGGGAGATGGCTTGAAACAGGCAGTACAGCATGCTGAAACCTGGCTGTTTGGGGTACTGAAAAATGCCGAAACACCAGTAATGAACGGACAAAAAATCCCAAAACGCTTCTGAGCACCCTTCAGAGATTCAAAGCTATCCACTGGATCTAAGTCATCTTGAATCCTAGATCGATCTTGTCTTAGATTTTTAAATTTGGTGAATGGATTCAGTGGGTGATGGTTGGACACTTTTCACCTGCTTTAGATTTTGCACATGCAACCGATCAGTTTTCCAGGAGGGATCCAAGGCCTCTTTTTCGATGCGATAGCGGATCCGTTTCAGCTTCATTGGCCCCAACTCTTCCTGACCGAAGCTGCGCACATAATCCAGCCAGGCCTTACCCTGCACCACATTCGCAGGCATCGGGGTCTTAAAGCTGCTTTGCGGTGTAAATACCACCAGAGAGTGTAAATATTCTGCGTCCACAATATCCGCAAGAAGCTGTTCCAGCACTTTGAGATGTTTATAATTCTGATGCAGAGGATTCTGGAACTTGAAACTTTTTTTATGAAATTTTTGTGTCCAGGTTTTCTGACGTTCACTCCCAAAAATCCAGCCCTGATAATTCTTGCACTCAATAACAAAAATGCCATAGGGACTCAGTAAGATATGATCAATTTGCGTGGTTGCACCTTGCCCATCCGGCAAAGTGCAGTTTTCGAGCAAGTGATAAACATCCGGATCGAGATAGGTCTTGGCTTGCTGGCTCAACACAAATTCGCCCAGTTTCCCTTTAAATTTTGCAGAGGACAGATAAGCGGAAAGAAACAGTATCCCCAAAATCAACAGTATGTAAAAAAACCACATAACACCCTCATTATTTTAATTTATTGCTCTACTATAAATATCTTATTTTTATAAATCCAATTTTAATTTCAATTAGTTAAATTTATTCGATGATCTATTCGGTCAAAAATAAACACTGATATTGCATCTTATCCCAACACCGTCGATGCTTCTGCAATCAGCCCGCAAGATTTCCTTGATCTTCGTCCGACATGTAAGAACTGACTTAGAGCTTCGTACCAGATGCATTGCTAGGCTTGGTTTCAAGTTGCAGTAAATAGTGTTTTTTATCCAAACCGCCTGCAAAGCCAACCAGCTTACCATTAGCACCAATCACCCGATGACATGGTGCAATAATCGAGAGGGGATTCTGGCCATTTGCCGCACCGACTGCACGCATCGCTTGTGGATGCCCGATCTGTTGTGCGATTTGCAGATAACTCCGCGTCTCTCCATACGGAATCGTTAGCAGCGCCTGCCAGACCTTTTGCTGGAAAGGCGTTCCGGTAAAGGCAAGTGGCAAATCAAATTCACGGCGTTGCCCAGCAAAATATTCCTGCAACTGTTGCTGTGCAGTCAACAGAATTGGATGATCCGGTTGCAAACTCAACTCAACATGACGTAGCTGTTTGGGACTTTCATGTTCCCACAACACAGCCACCAGCGCCTGATCATGGGCCATCAGTTTCAGGGTTCCGACCGGAGAGTTCATTTGCATCAAGGCCAATCGCATTTATTTCTCCTAAATCCCTAAGTAGAAGACAATTTCATCAGTACCAAACCGGAAATAATCAGGACGGCGGCCAGCATACGCATCGCACTGGCGGGTTCCCCTAAAATAAAAATCCCGACCAGAAAAGAACCGACCGCACCTATTCCGGTCCAAATGGTATATGCCGTGCCAAGCGGCAAGGTCCGCATAGCATAGGCCAATAACACCACACTGAGCAGCATAAAAATGACGGTGATCACACTCGGAGTGAGTCGGGTGAAACCCTGTGAAAGTTTCATCGAATATGCCCAAACCACTTCAAAAATACCGGCAAAAATCAAGATGAGCCAAGCCATCACACCCTCCTCATTCAGTTTGAGTCAGGTCGTCCTGACGAATTGTCTTGATGTCACAAACATTGCCTGACATCAAGGGAGGTCGTTCCTCCACTATATTTTGTCCGATAAAAATCGCAGCCAAAGCAATACTCGGTTGCCTTGATTTAAAGATTATCCTAGCACAACAGAAAAGCGATTCATTGTTACGAATCGCTTTTCTGTAGACAAGGAAAGTGTTTACTGCCTCTTAAAACTTAAAGCGCAGACCTGCACCATAAAACCAGCTTTTTTCAGCATCGGTGGCTTGTTGCCATGGTGTGAACTGCTGCCCTTTGCTGTAGGCATAACCGACATCCACAAAGGGCATCAACTGTTTATTAATTTCATAGCGTGTTTCAAGGCCAACTTGTACGGAATTGAATCCGGTTTTTTGCGCATAGTTAGAATCATCACTCAACACAACATTCAGATCCAGATAAGGTTTTAAAATCAGCTTTTGCGTCAATAGCAAATCTCGTTCGGTTTCTAAACTCAATGCAATCTGCTGATCTTTACCCACCGTGAAATAGGCATCAGTTTCAAAAAAATAAGGGGCCAAACCATGAATACCGAACACGGCCTCATATTGATCTTGATCCGTGTGATGCTGGGGCTGATGTTGATAACGCACCCCAGCTTGAGCATCCCAAAAAGTAGAAATCATCCGGCTATACATGAGTTTGGCATCATATTCCGATGATTCGGAATCAGCTTTCTCTTGATGAATTTTGACCACTAACTTGTTTTCATCCGTCCCGATCCGAGTATCAAGTTCTGACTTCAACTGCCCCTGACCATCTTCGTTGCGCAGCCAGCGGCTTTCCGCAATCGTCCGTTGATAAATTTGCCCGCCATGCTGTTGTTGATGATCTTCATGTTCAGTCACATACGGCATACTGACAGGCATGGCCAGTGGCTGGGTTGGCATCGCGGTTGTCTCACGAGCATGATCTTGTTGCTCATGTTGATGCTCCATCTGTTGCTGTTCTTCAACCGGATCCGTCATATTCATTCCGGTCGCTACAGTCATTTCAGTCCCATGATGTGCCGTATGAGCGATGGTTTGTGCCAAAGTAGGTCCAGTGATCAGCAGCATTGAAGCCGTCAAGGTACAGCTGGATGCTAAATTAATGATGTGCATGTTGGTCTCCTTGTACGGCTGGCGCTGGAGCAATAGGATTTGCGTTCATCTGGCGTTCATTGACCTTGGCCACGATTAGCTTGTTCATCATCCCGGCGGACATGTGATACAGCAGATGACAGTGAATCGCCCATTCACCCAGCTCATCTGCAGTCAGTAAGGCACTGACCGTTTGGCCTGGTGGAACCACGATCGTATGTTTATTTGGCAAGTCTTGCAGCGGTTGACCATTTTCCAGCTGCATAAACATGCCATGTAAATGCATCGGATGCGCCATCATGCTGTCATTAATAAATTTCAAACGGATGCGTTCCCCATATGCCACTCGTAAGGGTTCGGCTTCATTGAATTTCTTGCCATTGATGGTCCAAATATAACGTTCCATATTGCCGCCCAAACGGATTTCCAGTTCACGTTCTGCCGGACGTGTATCAGTTTGTGGATGCAAGGCTTTTAGATCCTGATATTGCAAAGCCTTATGTCCGGCTGGTGTTGAGGCATTGGCCCAGCCTTCCACATTGGGTTGCGACGCTGTTAAGGTTTCTGCCGCAGAATGTTGAGCATGCTCGGAATGTTTTTGCATCTTATGCTGTTGCATCTGCTGCACCGGCATCTCATGGGGCATCGAATGCTGCATGGCGGCAGGTGGCATGTTCATCGGTTGCATCACCGTTGATGCATCAGGATGATGCTGTTGGTGCATGTTCATGTGAGCAGTATCTGACATCCCCGCATCCGCAGGAGGTTTCTCATGTGCAGCATCTGACTGGGCTGCATGTTGATGAGCATCCGTTGTAGCGGCGGCTGCAGCTTTTGGCTGTGAAGGTGAGGCATACTCATCATGATTAGCATGACCTTCATGTGCCATGCCCATATCCTGCAGGGTCAACAAGGCTCGCGGACGCGGTTGGGGTGGATGAATCCCATTGGCTAATGGAAGATTCTCATTATGCAAAGTGCCTACCGCAAAACCAGAACGATCAATCGATTCTGCTTCAATCTGATAATGTCCAGCTTGCGGCTCGACAATCACGTCATAGGTTTCAGCCGTGCCTATACGAAACTCATCCACTGATACCGGTTTAACCGGCTGTCCATCGGCACTGACCACGGTCATTTTCAGATTTGGAATCCGGACATCGAAAAACGACATCGCTGAGGCATTAATAAAACGCAAACGCAGTTTTTCGTTTGGTTTAAACAGCCCCGTCCAGTTTTGCTCAGGCGTTTTACCATTGATCAGGAAGGTATAGCCACTCACATCTGACAGGTCCGTACGCAACATGCGCATCTGATTCCACATAGAACGCTGTTGCCAAGTTGCCTTCAGTCCTTCCATCTTGACCTGACGCCAGACATCCGACAGGGTTTCACGACGATTTTGATAGTATTCCGGGTCTTTTTTCAGTTGCCGCATGATCTGATCACCACTGGAACGATGATCATCCGACAGCATCACCACATAATCGCGTTGGGTGGTTTCATGGGCAGCAAGAGGTTGATGACCACGTGGATAGATCACCAGTGGACCATATAAACCATCCTGTTCCTGTCCTTTGCTATGCGCGTGATACCAGTAGGTGCCTTGCTGACGAACTTTGAAGCGATACTCAAAATGTCCTTGTGGGGCAATCCCTTTAAACTGGTTAAATCCGGGTACACCATCCATAAGACCGGGCAGTAATATCCCATGCCAATGCACCGAGGAATCTTGCTGCTTCAGGCGGTTTTCGACGTGAATAACTGCTTCATCCCCTTCCTCAAACTCTAATAGAGGGGCCGGAAACTGGCCATTAACGGTGATTTTTTTCAGTGATTTTCCACCGACATTAACCTGCTGCTGGTCAATCACCAGATGATATTCTTTCACCGCGGCCATGACTTCAGGCGACAGGCAAAGTGAAACTCCCACAATCAAGGGGGCATAAATAAATTTGGACATGGCTTCAACTCTATTTTGAAAAAGATAAGGTTTTACAAAACAGGTTAAGCACTCGGGGGACGGAGAATTTCCTGCCAATAACCCGTCAAGTGCTGGGCTGGATCCTGCCTATAAGTACGACTTTCCTGAGGAGCATCCAAAAATGGACCACTCATAGGCAGATAATGCGGCAAACTGGAATTAAGGCTTTGACAGTGTAAAGATGAACAATCAGCACAAGGTATATGGCCAGACTGCTGGGTTGCCTGCTGCTGATGACAGTCGACTGATTTTACAGATGCAGCAGGCTCAGCATGAGTCATTGCCTGATGACACTTCATGTGACTGTGCGAATCTGTCACTGTTTTTTGTTCTGTACTGATATGAAACTTCTGGGTATCCATCGGCATCTCAACAGACGCTGCAAACACGCGACTCCACCCAATGAAAAAATCATCAGGTACAGTAACCAGCGTGGTCGAACTGTGATAGATGGCACGGGCAATTCCTAGTGATCAGAACGACAGAAAGAAATAGGAGCTATTGCCTGCAAGGATAAACAACTTTTGAATTATCCACAATTTCTATCCATGATACCGCTACAAAAATTAAACCGACTGGCCGACTTGGTATTAAGCTTTTAACTATTTTTTAAACAAAACTCTTCCAGACAAAAACAAATAAAATATTTTTATTTTTTAAGGATAAGAGATAAACAAAAAGGATGCTGTTTGCATCCTTTTTATACATTTTACGTCTATATAATAAACAATTGATATCTGATTGATTATTTTAACATCAGCTTATCCATAGCGTTATCAACACAGTTATCCATACGGTTATCTACAGACTTATCCACAATTTATACCCATCTATAGGGATAACCTGCTAAACCGAAACACTGCCCACTTTAGCCAGTTCAGCACGCATCTCATCAATTACGGCTTTATAGTCCGGTTTACCAAAGATTGCTGAACCTGCAACAAACATATCGGCTCCCGCTTCAGCAATTGCACGGATATTCGCTGGTCCAACTCCGCCATCCACTTCCAGACGGATATCACGACCCGATGCATCAATGATCTGGCGTGCCTGACGTAGTTTTTGCAATGTTGTTGGAATAAAACTTTGGCCCCCAAAACCCGGGTTGACGCTCATTAATAGCACTTGATCGACTTTGTCCAGGACATAGTCCAGATAATGCAATGGAGTCGCTGGATTAAACACTAGGCCCGCCTTTGCACCACCTGATTTGATCAGCTGTAAAGAACGGTCGATATGATCTGAAGCTTCCGGATGGAAGGTAATAATATCGGCACCCGCTTCCAGAAAATCACCAATCATGCGATCAACAGGAGACACCATCAAATGCACATCAATCGGTGCCTTGATGCCATATTTTTTCAGTGCCTTACACACACCCGCACCAAAAGTCAGGTTCGGTACGTAATGGTTATCCATCACATCAAAGTGCACGACATCCGCACCTGCGGCCAGAACTCGCTCAACATCTTCACCTAAACGGGCAAAATCGGCAGACAGAATCGACGGGGCGATCAAATAAGGCTGGGTCATAACATTTACCTGGCGAAATTCTCAAATTAGCCCGCAGTATAACAAACTCAAGCGGCTCGCAGGAAATACGCGGACAATACGGCAGCAATCCTCTTCTGAAACTCATCAAAATCGGGAATGGCTCTCATAGGCACCCCAAGAGGTGAGCTATAAACTGGCTAAATTAAAATGAATGCAGCAGGTATGAGCAAACTGAATAAATTACGAGATATAAATTTTCAGTAAAAAATACGCTAAAGGCTCGGCTTAAAGGTTTGAAGCGATAGCTGATTAGCAACTACAGAATGAATATTAAAAATCGGTATCAACAGATCACGAGATGCGGATGGGATAACTGCCAGAAAATAGCGTGATTGAGCATGTTGGTGGGTATCGCGGGTCACCCGGTACAATATAAGCACATAAAAAAGGGATCTTTCGATCCCTTTTGAGTTTATGGCATCAGCTGCGCAGCGTGAAACTGCAGGTGATCATCGATAAAACTTTGAATAAAGTAATAACCATGATCATAACCCGCATGTTGGCGTAGTATCAGCTTTTGTCCCACCTGATGGCAGGCTTGTTGTAATGCTTCAGGCTGTAACTGGTGATAAAACTGATCATCCAGCCCCTGGTCCACCAGAATTTCCTCAAACAGTGCTCCTTTGTCCAACACCAACTGTACCGCATCATGTTGGGACCAACATTTACGGTCTTCGCCTAAATAATGGCTGAAAGCTTTCTCGCCCCATGCACAGGCACTAGCTGCACAGATCGGTGCAAATGCAGAAACTGACTTAAACTTTTCTGGGTATTTAAAAGCCAGCGTCAATGCGCCGTGCCCGCCCATGGAGTGACCAAAAATCCCGATTCGCTGTGGCTGTACCGGGAAATATTGTAAAATGCTCGCATACAGTTCTTCAGCAATAAAACTTTCCATCTGATAATGCTCAGCCCAAGGCTGTTGGGTCGCATTGATGTAAAATCCTGCACCCTGCCCTAAATCCCAGTGATCCCCCTGGGCAACCTGGTCTCCTCGCGGAGAGGTATCTGGAGTGATCAGAATCAGGCCAAGCTGCGCTGCGAGGCGTTGGGCATGTGCTTTGATGGCAAAAGTTTCTTCGGTACAGGTCAGACCCGCCAGATAAAACAGAGCCGCACAATGTTTACCTGCTAAAGCTTGGGGTGGCAAATAGATCCCCACACGGGTTAAACCCTGCAAGGATTTCGATGCGAACTGATAAATCCGTTGCTCACCCTCAAAACAGCAATTTTTTTGTAGAAGTTCCATGTGCTGACCCTCAATGGTTATTATGGTGCCGATTTTAGTTCGTCTGCTGTGCCTTGTGCTAAATGGCTTGGTGGAAATAGGGCTTGTTCAAATTGTGGCAGCATTAATTCCATGTTTTTACCCATCACCCATTGCGGCTGGGATGCATCAAAACCTTGGGCTTTTTCCCACTGCTGCACTGTCGCTTTGGCCTGCTGAAAAGTCTCCTGCATACTGTTCTGTTCACGCATGGCCTGATCAAAGAAAGCACGACCGAAATAAGTATAGTCAGCTTCATTATTACAGCCAAAAGACTGCCTGTCGGCAGCAGAGGCCGTAATCACCAAGGTATTGTCTGACTGCAGTGCCGGGATAAAACTGCCGGAAAAACAAGAAGAAATCACAATGACACGCCAACGAATCCCGGCACGGTCCAAGGCTTCACGCAACCATTTCGGATCGATCTGCTTTAAATCAAGCGGTGCATTTTCAATTTCGAATTGATTCTTCAAACCATGTGAGGTCATATACAGAAACAAAATGTCACTTTCTCGATTCATCTGCTGGCCAATGCGCTGCAATGCCAGTTCCAGACTCGTACGCGAAGCAATCGGCAATTCAGTTTCTGTTGCTGGATTGTTCACCAACGCAATTGAACGTCCCAAAGTGCCAAATCGGGTATCAAACTGTTCTTTAATCCGCAGCACTTCCGACTTGAAAACATCCTGATAACTCGCACCAGCCACGCCCACAAAATACCAGTGGGTTTTGGCAAATTCACCCAATTGAATTTGTTCCAAGGCTTTATTTAACAATTGTGGCTGGGCATACAAGGCCGCTTCAGTAAAGCTAGGCGGTATTTCTTCTACTTTCCAGATCGGTTGACTGGTGACTGACATCTGCCAGACCACCAAAGTAAACCAGGTCGCCCCAATAATCAGCGCACGCTCCCACCAAGGCCAGTGCAGTTCACGCGCGAACACCCAAACCACGGCTAGACTTTGCCAGACAAACAGCACCATAAACAGCGTTGGCATGAAGTCATACAGGACATACGGTAAATAGTCCAGATTACCCAGATACTGGATCAGACTTTGCAGCAAGGCAATATGGGTATCCAAGACCAGCCAAAGCAAGGCTGGAACCAGCATTAAACGTGGATTATTAGTTCGTTGTGACAGGAAAATTCCGACAATCAAGGCCAGAAAAGGCCATAGCGCATAACTGACCAAGCCTTGCGAGTTAAAAATCCCCCCTTCACCGGCAATCAGCCAACTGAAGAGTGAGTTGGCCAGTCCACCCAAAATTCCCCAGAAAATCAGCTGGAGAATCGAAGGTCGAACAATCTGCAAGGAACGCCTCGACCCGAGAAATAACCACATCCCGGCAGTCTGGTTACTTTTAAAATCATGCCAAAAATTAATGGAGGGTTTCAGGTCGATCATAGAATCTTCGAATGTAGTGTGTCTGAATCAACAACACACTAAGTTTATGCTTGCGTGCGCATTTAGCAATGCCGGTTTTTAACTATATAACAAATCTTTGCCCAATAATGAAGCAGTTATCAGATCAAGGTCTAACTTCATTCTGGAAATAGGCATCAAAGCGGCAAGCATCGCCTTGCCATTGATGATCAGGCGGCGTATCCGCCAGAAAAACGGCCAACCGTGGACGCTTGACCACCACACGTTTCGCAACCTGACGCGCCAGATCAAGCAGATGATCGCCCAGATCCATTTCACCCTCTTCAGGCAACAATAAATGTAGCAACTGCATCTGTTTTTTGACTTGGGCCTGTTTTTTAGCTGCTTTCTGGTTTTGGTCACGCTGTGGAAACATCGGATCCAGATACACAACATCAACGTAATGCTGTTGTACCGCTTGCTCAACTAAATAGCCAGCAGAATCGGCAAAGACCAGCTCAATGCGTTCAACAATAGGTTGTAAAAAGGCATCTACTGCAGCTTGGCGTTTTGCCTCTTGCAACAACACAAATAAGATCGGATGACGTTCAACCAGCGTAACTTGTGCACCCAAGCGAGCCATCAGCAGACTGTCATGTCCCAAACCCGCCGTGGCATCAATCAGACTGGGCTGTTCACTTAACTGGCAAGCCCGGGCAATCATTTCCGATTTAATACTGGCACGCTTTAGGCGAGGAATCTCGGCACACCAGTCAGGCTGCATTTTCATGCCCTGTGCCGTCAGGCTTAAGCCATCCTGATCCAACACCAGTGCCAGCTCTGGATGCTGACGTAAGAACCGTGCATTGATCGTCTCAACTGGCTGGCTACTCAGTTCAACACCCAAGGCTGCCAGACGTGCTTGTAAGGCCTGACACTCCGCTTGATATTCCGGACTAAACCAACAGTGAAAGTGTGTTACCAATGCACCCAACCTGTGCCCCACGTAATCAAGATAAACAAACCAAAAACAATACGATAGTAAGCAAATGCCGTAAAATCATGCTTGGAAACATAACGAATCAACGCACGGATCACCAGTAAAGCCGAGATAAAGGCCACTACAATACCCACCGCTAACACGGCCATATCATTGCTGTGCAGGTCATCACGCATCTTGTACATGTCCAGCAGGCCTGCACCCATCAACACCGGAATACCGAGGAAGAAAGAAAACTCCGCAGCGGCTTTACGTGACACGCCCAAAAATAATGAACCAATGATGGTCGAGCCCGAACGTGATGTTCCCGGAATCAGCGCCAAACACTGAATCAAGCCGATAAGGGTCGCCTGTTTAAAGGTTAAATCATCCACTTCCAGACAGGTGGTACGGTGTGCACGGCGCTCTGCCCACAAAATAATAAAACCACCGACGATTAAGGCAATCGCAACCGTCACGGCATTAAACAAATAGGCCTTGATGGTATCACCGACGGTGAGACCCAACACCACAATTGGAATACTGGCAATAATCAAGTTGATACTTAAACGACGGCCTTGTTCCTGGCCTGTAAATGCACCAATCAATGCCCCCCATAACTTGCCCCAATATTCATAAATTACTGCGGCGATCGCACCAATCTGTACAGCCACAGCAAACATATCGCGCTTTTCTGGTGTCCAGAAGTCGAGGAGCTGACCTGCGAGGATCAAGTGACCGGTACTAGAAATAGGCAGGAACTCTGTAATCCCCTCGACCAATCCCATAATGGCTGCCTTGAGCAGCAGTAAAATATCCATTGTAAAGTCCTAGTTATGATTTGCCTTGTTCTGGAATTTTTTTCCAAGCATTGTCACGCAAATACACCGGCAATGCCTGCTCTGCACCGACCCAGTCTGCTTGCAGAGCCCGCTGATGGGCAATGCTTGCAATATCTTGGGCGCTGGCAGCGAGAGTCTGATATGTAGTTGCTTGCGCTTGAACCAGTGCCGCACCTGAGCCTACCAGAGTAAAGTGAGCGTTGTGTTGTGCTTGTGCGTAATCCAGTAATTGTTCTTGATCAACTGGTTGCATAATGTGCTGCGCATCCAGACGGAAGCTGGCCATATAAACTTCCTGCATACGCGCATCAAGTACAGCGGTGACTTCGGTCAACTGATGCTGACGATAAGCGGCCTGGGCCAAAGCCTGTAAAGTCGAGACCGGGATTACCGGCAGATCATGCGCCCAAGCCAGCGCCTGTGTCACTGCAGCATTGATCCGCACACCACTAAAGGAACCAGGCCCGCGGCTAAAGGCGATTGCCGTCAAATCTGCAGCAGCAAGATTCGCTTGCTGCAAGCCCTGTTCAATCATGGGCAAAATGGTTTGGGTTTGTGCTTTCGCGCGCTCATCCAACTGAAAAAAGAGCGTTTGCGTGTCATCTACAATAGAAACGGAACACTGCTCATTCGCAGTTTCCAACGCCAGCAATTTCATGCACAACCTTGACTAAAAAGTGAATTAAAAACGCGAGATATCATACTCTACTCATGCCGACTGCGCGAGATTTTCCGGCACAAGATACAAAAATGCCAAGTAAAACAACTTGGCATTTTTAATGAAGAGATCAAAGAAATTACTCAAGCTGGCAGGCTTCGAGCTGCTTAAATTTTTCAAAATGACTGGCATAATGCAATGCACTAGCGGTCAGATTAGCTACCCCCTGCTCATCTAAGGTTTTGACAATTTTACCCGGTGATCCCATCACAACAGAATTATCCGGAATGACTTTGCCTTCCGGAATCAGGGCATTGGCGCCAATAATGCAATTTTTACCAATCACTGCATGGTTCAACACCACAGCATTAATTCCGATCAGCGAATTATCTCCGATGGTACAGCCATGCAGCATGGCTTGATGTCCAATCGTGACATAATTGCCAATCTGCATTTCAATGCCCGCATCGGTATGCAGCACGGCGTTTTCCTGCACATTGGTATAGTCACCCAAACGGATACGGCAATTATCCCCACGAATCACGGCACCAAACCAGACACTAACCTTTCGCCCCAGCTCCACCTGACCAATCACGGTGGCATTATCGGCAATCCAACCATCAAAAGGTGGACACAAGGCTTTCGGTGCATGTCCCTGAAATTTATACATCATGTGGTGATCCTGTTAACTTGCCTCGATATTGGTGGAATTCAATAAAAATGGCCATTCTTTCTGATAGTCCAGTCCATACTTGAACAAGCTCATCAGCATCCTAGCAGTCAATCCCCAGACAATCTCATTTTCCACTCTAAGACTCGGAAAATAAAGTAATTGTTCAGCATACTGCACAGCATGAGGAATGGTGGGTGCCTGCATCAGATGTTGCAGCGAGGCAAAAAAGATCCGGTCAATTTCACTTGGTTGTGGCACTAACTCCACTTCGGGTGGAATCAATCCAACTACCGGTTTCACCAGCATGCCATTGCGTGCACGCTGCATCGGCAGATCACCAATCAGCTGTACATCAAAAGGATTCAGTGCGATTTCTTCATGCGCTTCACGCAGTGCCACAGCGGCATTGCTGGTATCCTCAGGATCACGCTTGCCTCCTGGAAAGGAAACCTCACCCGGATGGTTTTTCAGATAGGCAGAACGGCGGGTCAACACAACACGAGGATCAGCTTCGTCAGTAATCGCGATCAGAACGGCCGCCTGTGCTTCCTGCACACGCTGGGAGAAACGTAAACGCTGCTGCAAACGCTGGGTTAAAGGCTGATCCTGCATATCTTCCTCAGGGCGAAACTGCTGTGTTTTTCATCATATCCGAAATTTTCATACAACGTACACAAATGATGTCAAAGTCCAAATTTTCAGTTATGCTGAGGCATCTTCCGGATTGATGATGAATATGAACTTTTGCGTAATTTGTGGACATCAAACAACAGAACAGATTCCGTTAGGTGACCATCAGGTGCGCCGTGTTTGTACACAATGTGGGCATATTCATTACGAAAATCCGAAAGTCATCTGTGGTGCACTCGCAGTCTGGGAAAACAAAGTGTTACTCTGCCGTCGCGCCATTGAACCGCGTTATGGCCTATGGACCTTACCCGCAGGCTACATGGAACTGTTTGAAACCATGGAGCAAGGCGCTGCCCGGGAAACCCGTGAAGAAGCCGAAGCCGAGATTGATATCGAACAATTGTACTGTATGTACAATATCCCCCGTATCGGGCAAATTTATGTGCTGTTCAAGGCACAATTGAAAGATGGTAGCTTTGGGGCCGGTGAGGAAACCATCGAGAGCCGTCTATTCAGCGAAGAAGAAATTCCATGGGCTGATCTGGCTTTCCCGAGTGTAGAGCAGACCCTGCGCCATTATTTTGCTGACCGTCAGCAGCAGCATTTCCCGGTACATCTGGAAACTCTGGGTTCGCGTTTAGATCATACGGGTTAGTTAAATAGACTGATCCCCAAAGCCACTCCTCGAAGTGGCTTTTTTGTGTGTTTTTGAGTGTGTAAATTGAGTTAGCCATTGATTATGCAAACCGCTGAGATTCGCCTCATTTGGCAGAGTATAGTAAACTGCCTTTCCACTTCTGATATGTTCGTGTTATGCCTGATCTGACCGTGATAAAAAGACCACTGCATTTGCAACAGACTGAAATCGCATCACTTTTGTTGCACCTGAACTCCCTGACCGGACTGGTATTTTTACAAGATCAGCAACATCCTGTGATTGGTTTCTTGCCTCAGGCTTATCTCCAGGTTCAAAATGGCCAAAGCCATTTTATGCAACGCGATGAGCAACTGGGCTATCAGGCACAAGAACAAACCATTGATTGTACCGATTTCATTGCATTTGACCCTACACTGGAACATGCCGATGCAGGTTTCCAAGGGGGCATGATCGGTTTCGTGAGCTATGACTTCGCAGCACAACAGCAGATCCAGAATCAAAGCAAAGAGCAGCCTGCTTTATATTTTGGCCGTTATCATTCCTATCTAAAACTGGAGCAGGGTCAATGGTATTTTTACAGTGATGAAGTACAAGCTGAACAACTGTGGCAACTGATTAATCATCTGCTCATACAGCCCTTAAGGACAGAAGCGGATTTTCAGTTAACCCAACCCTGTCAGGCACGCTGGTCACGGCAAGACTATCAACGCGCCTTTACCCAAGTACAAGACTATATCCGCGCCGGTGACTGTTACCAGATCAACCTGACTCAGGAATTTACCGGTATCGCACAAGGTGAGCTTCTAGCCACCGCAGAGCAATTCTGGCAACTGACCAATGCGCCATACGCGGGCTATTTAAAGCTGGACGGATTTGAACTGCTCAGCTGCTCGCCGGAACTGTTTATTGATTTTCAGGCCAAGCGACGGATGAGTACCCGCCCAATCAAGGGCACCATGCCACGCCATGCCGATCCTCAACAGGATGAACAATCACGCCAGCAACTTGCAGCTTCACAAAAAGATCAGGCCGAAAACGTCATGATTGTGGATTTACTGCGTAATGACCTCAGCGTCTATGCGGAAAATGGCAGTGTCAAAACCCCAATCCTGTTCGAAATTGAAAGCTTCAATCAGGTGCATCATATGGTGAGTGAGGTCACCGCCATTCTGAAGCCCGAAGTGAATCCCATCGAGATGCTGCTCTCAGCCCTACCCGGTGGCTCCATTACTGGCGCACCCAAAATCCGGGCCATGCAAATTATTGAGGAACTCGAAGGTGCACCACGCGGTGCCTATTGTGGCTCGATAGGTTATTTTAATTTTGATGGAACCGGTCGCTGGAATATCCTGATCCGCAGCATCCAGAAATATCAGGATCAGATCTCATTATGGGCGGGAGGTGGCATCACCATCGCGTCTGACAGTGATGCCGAATATCAGGAATGTTTCGACAAAGTCTCTGCCATGTTGAATTTGCTCAACAGCTGGCAGAAAAGCTAAACCGCGTTATTTCACCAGAATCTGATTTTTTAAGGTATCGACCAGACGGGCATTTTGCTCATCCGTACCAATGGTAATCCGCAGGTACTGATCAATACGCGGCTTATTGAAATAACGTACGATAATGCCCTGCTCGCGTAGCTGACTCGCCAACTGAGCGGCATCACGTTGCGGATGCGTGGCAAAAATGAAGTTCGCTTTTGATGGCAACACGTTAAAACCTAATTGCTCAAGATCTGCAACCAGCGTTTCACGGCTAGCGATCACTTTCTGGCACTGCTGCTCAAAATAGGCTTGATCTTCAAACGAAGCGACTGCTGCTGCAATGGCAAAACGGTCAATCGGGTAAGAGTTAAAGCTGTTTTTCACTGCTTCCAATGCAGCAATCAGATGCGGTTGGGCAATGGCAAAGCCGACACGCAAACCCGCCAGAGAACGTGATTTCGATGTGGTTTGACACACCACCAAGTTTTCATACTTGCTCACCAAGCTGACTGCCGATTCCGCACCGAAATCCACATAGGCTTCATCAATCAACACCACCGAGTCTGGATTGGCTTGCAGGATCTCTTCAATCGCATCCAGCCCCAAAGCGATACTGGTAGGCGCATTTGGATTAGTGATGATAATGCCACCGTTTGGACGCTTATAGTCCTCCGGCACGATTTCAAACTGTTCATTCAGCGGTAACTGGACGGCCTGAATACCAAAAAACTGGCTATACACCGGATAAAAACTGTAAGTAATGTCTGGATAAAGCAACGGTGCCTCTTGCACAAAAAAGGCTTTAAAAATATGCGCCAGTACTTCATCCGAACCATTGCCCACAAACACCTGTGTCACATCCACACCCTGCTGCTGGGCAATCGCCTGTTTTAACGCGGTTGCATCCGGATCAGGATACAGACGCAAAGCATCGGCCTGATTCAGCAACACCTGCTGTACCGCTTCCACCACTTTTGGTGAAGGAGGATAGGGATTTTCATTGGTATTAAGTTTTAATAAATTCTGGATTTTTGGCTGTTCACCCGGGACATAAGGTTCCAACTCACGTACGGCTGGACTCCAAAAACGCATCTGTTCTGCTGTAATAGTCATCTTTAAAATCTCAAATCTGGTCTGAAAAAAGGGCTGAAATTTCAGCCCAATCTTATAAGTTTCAAGGCTTACTGATAGCGATAGCGTGCTGAGCGTGCATGGGCATCCAGATTTTCCTGTACCGCCAAAACATCCGCCGTTTTCGCCAAGGTTTTTACTCCCTGCTCAGAACAGAAGATCAAACTAGAACGCTTCTGGAAATCATAGACACCAAGCGGTGAGGAAAAACGTGCGGTGCCGGAAGTTGGCAGAACGTGGTTTGGTCCCGCACAGTAATCGCCAATTGCTTCCGGGGTAAAACGCCCCATGAAAATTGCGCCCGCATGGCGAATCTGTTCCGCCATTTCCTGTGCTTCATCCAGGCTCAGTTCCAAGTGCTCCGGTGCTACCTGATTGATCAGATCAATCGCTTCCTGACGGTCTTTGACCAGTACCAGAGCACCACGATTGGCAATTGAAGTTCGTGCAATCTCCGCTTTTGGCAATTCGCTTAGGTGTTGCTCGATCGCTTGCTCCACTGCGTTCAGCAAAGCTTCATCCGGGGTAATAAAAATCGCTTGCGCCACAGTATCATGCTCAGCTTGCGACAACACATCCATCGCCAGCCATTCAGCATTATTCTCGCCTTCGGCATACACCAGAATTTCGGAGGGGCCGGCAATCATATCAATGCCCACCTGACCAAATACCGCACGTTTTGCAGCCGCGACAAAACGGTTGCCCGGTCCGGTAATTTTGTCTACAGCTGGAATGGTTTGTGTGCCATAGGCCAAAGCAGCCACAGCCTGTGCGCCACCAATGGTAAAAACGCGATGTACACCGGCTAGATAAGCGGCAGCCAAAACCAATGGATTCAGTTCCCCATTCGGTGCCGGCACGACCATAATAATTTCTTGCACACCTGCGACCTGTGCCGGAATCGCATTCATCAGCACAGAGGATGGATAAGAGGCCAAACCGCCCGGCACATAAATTCCGACACGATCCAGTGGTGTGACTTTTTGGCCTAAGGTATTGCCCAACTCGTCCACATAGGTCCAACCATCCTGCTTTTGTGCCTGGTGGAAACTACGGATCCGGTTAGCCGCCAATTGCAAGGCTTCATGCACATCAGGAGCTAAGCCTTCAAACGCCGCCTTCAGTTGTGCCTGGGTCAATTCAAGTTCAGAGAATTGATGCGCGGGATGTCGATCAAACTGCTGTGTCAGTTTTAACACATGATCATCACCGTACTGACGCACGTCAGCAATGATTTGATCTACAGTTTTTAACAATTCAGGATCACTGACTGTCTCAAAAGCCAACAAGTCAGCAAAAACCTGTTGGAAGTTTTGATCTTGAGTCGATAAACGTCGCATCAATTTACCTACAAGGTGAAATGAGAAAATCAAAGTTTACCTTGTTTTGCCAATTTTGTCGGCCTCTATGCAGCATCTATTGCATGACTTTAATGGGAAATGACACTTTTCTAGATAGGAAAAATCGAGGGATGAATGAGATGATTCATATAGCCATAAAAAAACCGCCGAAGTCGGCGGTTTTTCAAGATCAAAGCCCATTATTTTTGAGCCTGACGCTCAGCCACAGCTTTTTCTAACTGCTCAATGATCGGATTCAACAAGGCTTGCTTACGCTTAAAACTGGCCTTATTCACAATCAGACGTGAAGAGACTTTGCAGATTTCTTCCAATGGTTCAAGACCATTGGCACGCAAGGTATTTCCTGTATCCACCACATCAACAATATAGTCACCCAAACCGACCAGTGGTGCCAGTTCCATCGAACCATACAGCTTGATCACGTCCACCTGTTCACCAAGGCTAGCATAATACTGACGGGTCAAATTGACATATTTTGTGGCAATTTTTAAACGGCCTTTTGGACGTTGCATGCCAACTTTTCCGGCGGTCATTAAACGGCAGTTGGCAATTTTAAGATCCAGTGGTTCATAGACGTTTTGTGCACCGTGTTCCATCAGTACATCTTTCCCGGCTACGCCTAGATCTGCTGCACCATTTTCTACATAGGTCGGCACATCCGACGCACGTAAAATCAGGATACGCACCTGCTTATGCGTCGTTGGGAAAATCAGCTTGCGCGATTTATCCGGATCTTCCAGCAGATTAATGCCCGCGGTTTCAAGTAAAGGTAACGTTTCTTTTAAGATACGTCCCTTACTTAAAGCCAAAGTTAAACCATGATCAAAGTTACCCATCACATCAAAGTTGGGATCATCGTTTCTCATGTCACTCATGCATGTACTCGCTCAATTTGGGCACCGAGGCCTTGTAATTTTGCTTCCACATCTTCATAACCGCGGTCAATGTGGTAAATCCGGTCAATCAGGGTCTCACCCTCAGCAGCCAATGCAGCCAAGACCAGTGAAAAAGAAGCACGTAAGTCCGTGGCCATCACTGGTGCAGCAGACAACCGCTCCACCCCAGTGACAACAGCGTCATTGCCATCAACCTGAATATTAGCCCCCATACGAGAGAGTTCAGGTACGTGCATAAAGCGGTTTTCAAAAATGGTTTCTGAAATTGTTGCAAAGCCACGACCAATAGCATTGACTGCCATCAACTGGGCTTGCATATCCGTTGGGAAATCTGGATGCGGCAGCGTGCGGAAACTCACGGCTTTCGGGCGCTTGCCCTGCATATCCAGCTCGATCCAATCCTCACCACGGGTCACTTCTGCGCCCATTTCTTCGAATTTATCGAGCACGGATTCTAATAAAGCAGGATCGGTATGCGTAGTTTTGACACGACCACCCGTGATCGCAGCTGCAGCCAGATAGGAACCGGTTTCAATACGGTCTGCGACAACGGCATATTCACAGCCATGTAAAGATTCAACACCGGTCACCACGAGGGTATCGGTATCTAAACCTTCAATTTTTGCACCCATCTTGATCAGTAGCTTGGCCAGATCAGTAATTTCAGGTTCACGGGCAGCATTACGGATCGTCGTGACACCCTCGGCCAATGCAGCAGCCATCAGGATATTTTCTGTCCCGCCCACTGTGACCATATCAAAAACGACTTCACCACCTTTTAAGCGGCCATCGACTTTGGCATTCACATAACCATTTTCGACTTCAATTTGTGCACCTAATGCTTCAAGTGCCTTTAAGTGTTGATCGACTGGTCGTGAACCAATTGCACAACCACCCGGTAACGATACTTTCGCCGAACCATAACGGGCAACCAGTGGACCTAAGACCAAGATTGAGGCACGCATGGTTTTGACTAACTCATAAGGTGCAAACTGGTTATCTAAAGTCGATGTATCGGCTTTAACCGTATCCCCTTCATAACTGATTTTCACGCCCAAACCGGCAATCAATTTTACTAAGGTATTAACGTCTTTTAAATTGGGTACATTGGTCAGGGTAATCGGCGAATCTGCAAGGATGGTCGCGGCCAATAAAGGCAGTGCTGCGTTTTTCGCACCGGAAATCCGCACTTCTCCATCGAGCTTAACACCACCCTTAATTAAAAATTTATCCATTGAAATATTAAGCTCCGAAAAGACTTGCTTTACGCCATTCTTCTTTGGTCATTGCACGGATGGTCACAGCATGCACCTCGCCACTGGCGATATAGGAATTTAATGGTGCATAAACAGCTTGTTGACGTGCGACAGGACGTTTTCCTTCAAACAAATCATCTACAATTCGAAGATCAAACTTTCCCGCTTGTCCACTCACAGCAACTTCAGCTTCAGGAAAAGCAGCTTGTAAAATTTGAGTGAGCTGTTCACTATTCATTGCAAAGACCTCTTATAGGACCAACGGTGTAAAAACCGGTTATTTTACTATATCTAAAAAAAATAAATCATTAACTGCACAAGTTTTATGTATAAAAAAAGAGGTCATTGCAACCTCTTTTTCACTCAGACACGTTGAACGGGATCTTTATACTGCCAAAATCTGGTGGTCACACTGCATCTTACGGTGTTTGTGCAGCTGTCTTTTCAGCTTTTCGGTCAATTTTTTTATTGATGTATACATATCATCCGCATTGGCCTGAGCAAACAGTTCAATCCCCGGCAAGCGCACGATCGCTTCAGCGATATGATTGGCACTGCCTTTACGCGTTCGCTGATTGATCTGATGATCTTTCGTTAATTTCACCTGCATACTGTTGACTTGATCCAGGTGCTTAGTCATTTGGGCAAATTTACAACGAATATTATCTTCGATTGCTGGAGTGATAGTTAAATGATGTCCACGAATGACTATTTGCATAATTCTATCCTCACCTTCTCATTATTAAGGATATTGGGTCAGCGCAAAAATGATCCGAAGTCAGAACCTAGTCTTCTGTATGACATTCATTTCATCATTTTTGCGACTCCCCATGTAAATAAAATTTTCATTACTTGGTCATAATGAGTCTATAAAATAATCACACTTAAAATTTCAGATCAATACTTTTCTTTCAGAAGACGATGGAATATGTAACGACTCACGATATTTCGCAACCGTTCTTCGTGCCACATCAATGCCTTCTTCTTTCAGCAAATTGGCAATCACATTATCCGACAAAGGCTTACGTGGATTTTCATTGGCAATCAGTTTTTTAATCATCGCACGAATGGCAGTTGAAGAAGCTTCCCCTCCCGATGTGGTACCAACATGACTGGAAAAGAAATATTTCAATTCAAATAGACCACGTGGTGTCAGCATATATTTATTGGTGGTCACACGTGAGACGGTAGACTCATGTAATTCAACCTCCTCAGCTACATCACGCAGCACCAGAGGTTTCATCGCTTCCGGTCCCAATTCAAGAAATGCTTTCTGATGTTCAACAATACAGGTCGCAACCTTTAATAGGGTCTTATGTCGCTCATCAATGCTTTTAATAAAATTCTTAGCTTCCAGCAAATGATTGCGTAAATACTGGTTTTCATCACTCTGATCAGCTCGACGGATCATATTGGCATAAAAACTATTTACCCGCAGTTTAGGCACAACATCTGGGTTGAGCTGAACTTGCCATTTGTCATTTTTTTTGGCGACTACAACATCCGGAATCTGGTAATCCGACTCCTGGACATTAAATTCCATTCCCGGATAGGGTTTCAGTGTTTTTAAAAGCTCAATAGCCTCTTTGACTTGTGACATTGATAAGCCACTCTGTTTCAGAAGCTTATTCAGATCATTCGCAACCAATAACTCATAATAATTTAATAGCATCAGTGCATTATCACGCAACTGACTTTGAATCACTGATTGCTCCAACTGGATTTTCAAACACTCTGCCAAATTGCGTGATCCAATCCCCACCGGATCAAGATGCTGGATATGCTTTAAAACCACCAGAACTTCTGAGTCTTCCACCTCATCTTCATAGCCCGCATCAGCTAATAAATGCTGCACGGAAGCCGTAATTTCAGCAATTTCAGCATCTAAAAAGCCTTTATCATCTAGAGCATCGATTAAACAATATGCAACTAGCTGATCGACCTGAGAAAGATGTAATAAGTTAATTTGTTCAAGTAGATGTTCTTTTAATCCCACATGACCGTGACGATTATCTTCACGTTCTTCATACTCGGGCATTGCCAAAGCTGTGGGTTGATGGGTATAAACATCATCCCAATCCGTATCCACGGGCAGATCATCAGGAAGATGATCAGCATTCAACTCTTGAGTAAGGTCATGAGTTTCAAGTTCTTGCTCTGTATTCGGCAGAATTTCAGTACTATTAATTTCTTCAACTTTTTCCAGCAACGGATTACTGTCTAATTGAATTTGAATTTCTTGTTCTAGTTCCAAACTCGACAACTGTAGCAATCGAATGGCCTGTTGCAATTGAGGCGTCAATGACAACGTATTTGCAACTTTAAGTCCCACCGAAAGCTTCATACTCGTTCTGTTCCTTCATTTAATTCATGTTTTATAAAGCAAATTCTATGCCGATTATGCAGAATTTGTAAAAATATTAAATATCATATAAAGGAAAGAACTGACAATAGATTTTTACTATAAGTCTTAAAAAGAAATAGCGCTTTAAATTCTAAGCTTTTTTTGCGAATCTACCGTAGAATCAAAGTACTTTCCTGGTCTAAAAACCCTTTATTTATTATGTATTTATTTTTATTTTAGCAACTCAAAATATTCTAATTCAGCTTTTCACCCGGCAAAGAAAAAACCCCCACCATACAATCATGGCGGGGGTTTTTAGAATAATGAGCTG
>NZ_JAQIHG010000029.1:0-25825 GCF_035916735.1 Acinetobacter minutum | reverse complement strand
CTCAGAATATTCAATAGATGAACTGAATGAAATCGCAACAATTGCATTAGGTACCTAAAGATGTGTAGATACCTATGGTCCTAAGGTGGGGGGATTGCCGCGCTGGATTTATCTGGCCGCTTGGGGATATGCCTTGAAACAACCGCACACTACGCAGCAGAAAGCACAGAACTGGGTCGCTCAGCTATACCGTAATGTTAAGGTCATGGACTCGGCAGCACGTGCATCCTTGATCACCTTTACGCAACATGGCTTTGGTGATGTATTGCTTACTTGGGAAAGTGAAGCCTTAATGGTGGTAAAAGGTCAGAAGAACCAAAACTTTATGTTGGTTTATCCGTCTATATCGATTGTGACGGAGCCCTCGGTCGCAATTGTCGATAAAACCGTCGCAAAGAATGGCCAGATCTGGCTCGCGAAGGGTTATCTTAACTATTTATATTCGCCGGCTGGACAGGAAATTGCAGCCAAGCACTTCTATCGGCCACGTCATCCTAAAATCTGGCAGAAATATCAGGCTCAATTTCCGGCAATCAGAACTTTTACGGTGAATGAGATGTTTGAGGGGTGGGATCAAGCCGAGCATGTTCATTTTTCCCCGAAGGGAAGCTTTGAGAGAATTTACCGGATGCATGAATAAAGCATCTTTGATTTTGCTGGTTTGTCTCTGAAGAGGCAAGTGGCTAATGATCAATACCAATTTTCTCCTCTTGGTTAGAGTGCTCTGTGATCTACTTGCTTAAAAGGTGATAAAGCTACAGTTCTGTAAAAAACCTCGTTTCAAAACGGTTTTATCAATCGAAAATAATATTTTCCTACAAAAAGTCGTTTGGAGCTTGGCTGAAACAGGGTGATAATGTGCAGTTACATTTTTCATCCAGTTAAAAGCGCCTTATGTCCCATATTTCTGTATTACTCCACGAAACTGTTGATGCCTTGCTGGCAGATCGCAATACAGGAATTTATGTGGATGGCACTTTTGGACGTGGTGGTCATACCCGCTTGTTACTCTCTAAACTTGATGAAAATGCGCGTGTCTATGCCTTTGACAAAGATCCACAAGCCTTGGCGGTCGCTGCACAACTCGAACAGGAAGATCCACGTTTTAAAATCATTCATGCCAGCTTTGCCGATTTAAAGTCGGCATTGGCTCAGCTCGGTATTGAGCAGGTGGATGGCGTGATGGCTGATTTAGGCGTTTCATCACCCCAGCTAGATCAAGCTGAGCGCGGTTTTAGCTTTATGCAGGATGGACCTTTAGATATGCGTATGGATAATTCGCAAGGTCCGACTGCTGCAGAATGGTTAACCCAGATTGATGAGCAGGATTTGGCGAACGTGATTTTCCAGTACGGAGAAGAACGTTATAGCCGCCGTATTGCCCGCGCGATTAAGCAGGCCGGGTATATTGAAACCACCGCGAAGCTAGCTGAAATTGTAAAGGTGGCGCATCCTAAATGGGAAAAAAATAAACATGCGGCAACTCGCACTTTCCAGGCCATCCGTATTGCCATCAATAAAGAATTAGAAGATATTGAATCCTTCTTACCGCAAGCGGTAGAGGTATTAAAACCAGGTGGGCGATTGGCGGTGATTAGCTTCCATTCTTTAGAAGACCGTTTGATTAAACAATTTATTCAAAAAGAATCAACCTTGCCTGAAGATCATGGTTGGGGTATGCCACAGGCACAGCAGGATACCCGCCGCTTAAAGAAAATTTCGCGGGTTCGTGCCAGTGATGCTGAGGTGAAAGAAAATCCTCGCTCACGTAGCGCATGGCTTCGGGTTGCGGAACGCTTAGAATTGAAAGGCACCTCATGAAAGCAAATGTTGTTAATAAAAACGAAAGCATACAAGCATCAGGGTTAAAACGTGCAGTTACTTATGCCATTTTACTGGCACTGGTATTTATCAGTGCCATTATGGTGGTGTTTCAGGTCTTTGAGTATCGCCATGATTATCGAGAGCTCAGTGCCTTTATGCGTGAAAAGGATGATTTGAATGCGGAGTGGGGGCGTCTATTGATTGAGCAACAAACCTTCGGTGCGACGGCCCAGATTGGCACACGTGCCGTGACCCAATTGCGGATGTACTCGCCACCTGCAGCACAAACGGTGGTGATTTCTTTACCGATGAACTCTGAGAAAAAACAATAAGGCTTGCTGTATGGTCGATAAGCGAATCAAACCTGCGCGAAAAAAACAGTCTATTACAGAAAAGCCAACCCTCGCGGTCGATATGTGGCGCTTTTACCTCATGTGGGGGATCGTCCTGCTGGCATTTTTGCTGCTGGTCGGGCGGGCCTTTTATGTTCAGGTGATCAATACCGATTTCCTGCAAAATAAGGCCAATGCCAATATCTTGC
Organism: Acinetobacter minutum; assembly: GCF_035916735.1. Classification (NCBI taxonomy): domain Bacteria; kingdom Pseudomonadati; phylum Pseudomonadota; class Gammaproteobacteria; order Moraxellales; family Moraxellaceae; genus Acinetobacter; species Acinetobacter minutum. The sequence goes on along the minus strand of NZ_JAQIHG010000029.1, from coordinate 23,460 downwards.
GTATGGAAAAAATTCGGGCGATGCGCGGCGTCATTAGTGATCGACATGGTATCCCGCTGGCGATTAGTACGCCAGTGATGAAAATCGTGATCGATCCACGGGATTATGTCGACAATAAAAAACTCTATGACGACATCACTGCTGAACTGAAAAACGACCCACATAACCGTAAATTAAAGCGTCAGTTGCCCGATAAAAACCTGAACTTGGATGAACTGGCAGATGCGGTGGGTATGGACCGTGCGGCTTTACGCAAAGCAATCTATGATCGTCCACGTTCGCGTTATCTCATTTTGAAGAAAGAAGTGCCACCGCAACAGGCAGAAATGATTGTAAAACGCGATTTTCAGGGCGTTTATACCGAGAAAACCTACAAACGTTACTATCCACAACCACAACCGAATGCCCAGATCATTGGCCTAACCAACAGTGAAAGTGTCGGTGTTGAAGGCTTGGAAATGCAGTGGAACAAACGCCTGTCCGGTATAGACGGTGAACAGAAAATTGTCCGCGATAAAAAAGGCAACCGGGTTAAAGACCCTGAAGTGATTAAAGAAGTCGAGGCTGGTGAAAATATCACACTGAGTATCGATTCACGTTTGCAATACATTATGTACCGTGAGTTAACTGCAGCAGGTGTGGCGAATAATGCTCGCTCAGCAACCGCGATTGCGGTGGATGTGAAAACTGGTGAAATCCTGGCGATGACCAGCTGGCCATCATATAACCCGAATGACAAAAATGGTCTGAGTAATAAAGATGCCATGCGTAACCGTGCGGCAATCGACATGTTTGAACCCGGCTCGACCATGAAGCCGCTCACGGTGGCAATGGCGCTGGAAAGTGGTAAATATACGGCAAACAGTATCGTTAATACTTCGCCTGGCTCGATGCGTGTCGGTAATCATACTATTCGTGATACGCATAGTTATGGCGCGCTTACTTTGGGTGGCATCATCCAGAAATCTTCCAACGTGGGGGTGGCGAAGCTGGCTTTATCCCTACCGTATCCAACCTTGCCGACGTTCTATAAGCGTATTGGTTTCGGTCAGCGTTCTGCAGTGAAATTCCCGGGAGAGAGTTCCGGTTTGATTTTGCCACCGAGTAAATGGAATGTCTCTGAAGTGGCTACCATGGCTTACGGTTATGGTATTAATGCGACTGTTCTGCAATTGGCTCAGGCTTATGCCATGTTGGCGAACCACGGTGTGCGTGTACCACTCAGTCTGCAGAAACTGCAAGAACCACCAAAAGGTGAGCAGGTACTAGAACCTAAAATCGCCGATCAGGTACTGTTAATGATGGAAGCTGTGACTATGCCAGGCGGAACGGCCACTCAGGCTAATATTCCAGGTTATCGCGTTGCGGGTAAAACTGGTACAGCCCATAAGCTGCGTGCTGACCGTCGTGGTTATTCGGACAGTGAATATCGTGCCCTGTTTGCGGGGATGGCACCAGTGAGTGATCCACGTTTGGCGATGGTGATTGTGGTGGAAAATCCAAAAGGCCAATACTACGGTGGTCTGGTGGCCGCTCCGGTATTTGCACGTATCATGCAGGAGTCTTTACGCCTGATGAATGTGCCTCTCGATAAACCACTTGATACTCCCAAAGTCCAGTAATTAAGGTGAGCTATGTCTCTTTGTTTTCAAGATCTTTATCCTGTTGAGACCGCCGCTGGATGGGTGAATCAGCCCTTTCATGGTTTTTGTCTTGATAGCCGTAAGGTGAGCCCAGGACAGATTTTTATTGCCCTCAACAGCTTTTCCCAGCCGGAAAAAACGCTGCAATTTGCCCATGCTGCTCTAGAAAATGGAGCATTAGGCATCGTGAGTGAAGCAGATCTGGGGTTGGAACAGGCTGTGATCTGTCCTGATGTGCGTCAGTTGATGGGCCAATGGCAGAAACAGTATTTGCAAGCGACCGATCCGCAGCCTTTAGCCAAACTGATTGCTGTAACAGGAACCAATGGTAAAACCACCATTTCTCGCTTGGTGGCAGAATTGATTTTATTGCAGGGGAAGCGTTGCGCGGTTTTGGGCACGACGGGGAACGGGATTTTACCCAATTTAACCCCTTCGACGCATACCACCCTGGATGCCTTACAATTACAAAATGCCTTGCATGATTATGCCAAACAGGGTGCTGAGTTTGCAGCACTGGAAGCCAGTTCGCATGGTCTGGAACAGGGGCGTTTAAATGGTTGTGAGATTCAGGTAGCGGTCTATAGTAATTTAAGCCGAGATCATCTGGATTATCATGGCACGCTGGATGCTTATGCGGAAGCCAAAGCCCGTCTATTTCAGTTTACTTCATTAAAGTCGGCGATTATTAATCTGGATGATGCGCATGCAACGGTGATGCTGGAAGCGGCTAAGAATAATCCGGCCAAGCCTAAAATTATCACCTATGCCTTGCGTCAGGATGCGGCCTATCATGTCAGCAATTTACGCTATAGCCTGAAAGGGGCGAGCTTTACCCTGATCAGTCCACAAGGTGAATTTGACATCCAAAGCCCGTTGCTGGGACATTTTAATGTGGAAAATCTGGTGGCGAGCCTGATTGCTGCAGTATGCGCTGGTTTTGCTTTGCCGGATTTGATTGCGCAGATCCCGAATCTCAAAGGTGCGCCGGGACGCATGCAGGTGCTGCGCGATGGTGATCGCCTGTTTGTGGTGGATTATGCCCATACCCCCGATGCCTTAACTCAAGTGTTAAAAACCTTGAAACGCCATGTCGATCATCAATTGTGGACGGTCTTTGGTTGTGGTGGAGATCGTGATCGCGGAAAACGTCCGTTAATGACCAAAGCCGCGCTGGATGGGGCACATCAAGTCATTTTGACCTCTGATAATCCGCGTACCGAAAATCTGGAACAGATTTTTGCCGACATGACTCAGGGGATAGCATTTAGCCCATCTGAACTGCTCGAAATTCGCGATCGCCGTGAAGCGATTAAGTACGCCGTGCAACATGCCCAATCTGGCGACATTGTGGTGATCGCGGGCAAAGGCCATGAAAATTATCAAGAAATAGAAGGCGTGCGTCATTGGTTTGATGATGTGGTAGAAGTGCAGGCTGCGATTGATGCGCAGCATTGCCAACCGAGCACCGCTTATCCTGCTGAATAGGAATTGTTATGCATACTTCAACCACCAGCACCAGTGTGCTTGAGCCTTGGACTGCCGCAGAATTGGCAGAAGCCACCCAGGGTTATTGGTATCAGCAACGTCAACCGCAGGGGGCAATCAAACGCATCCTGACCGATTCACGACATGCAGAAGCCGGAGATGCTTTTCTGGCCCTGAAGGGTGAGCGTTTTGATGCTCACAATTTCGTGGCTCAGGTGGCGGAAAAAGGCTGTCAGATCGCGATTGTGGAACGTCCACTGGACGTGGATATTGCACAACTGGTCGTGCCGGATACCCGTTTGGCACTGGGACATTTGGGGGCGTATCGTCGTCAGCGCAATTCACAACTCAAAGCTATTGCCCTGACGGGTAGTAGTGGCAAAACCACCACCAAGGAAATGCTCGGCAGTATTCTCGGACGTTTGGCGCCGACCTTGATTACGCGTGGCAATTTAAACAATGACCTAGGTGTACCGATGATGTTGCTTGAGCTGCGTGCTCAACACCAGTATGCGGTGATGGAGCTCGGTGCCAGCCATCAGGGCGAAATTGATTACACGTCGAATTTGGTGCAGCCCCATGTTGCCGGGATCCTGAATATTGGTACAGCACATTTGGGTGAATTTGGTGGTCGTGAAGGCATTTGTCGCGCCAAATCGGAAATTTACGCCCATATCGCGGCAGAGGGGACTGCGATTGTGCCTGCAGCCGATGACTTCGCCGATGTGATTCGTCAGGTGGTACATACTGAAAAAGTATTGAGCTTTGGAGCAGGTGGTGATGTTTTTGCCACTGAAGTCGAGCTGTTGGCCCAGTCGGCAAAATTTAATCTGCATACGCCACAAGGTTCACGCCCGGTCAATTTGCCGTTTGCGGGTGTGCATAATGTACAAAATGCCACCGCTGCCACGGCTTTTGCACTCGCTTTAGGGATTGCTCTGGATGATATCGTAGCGGGTCTTGAACAGGCACAAGGTGCCAAAGGTCGTCTGAACTTTATCCAGCATCAGGGTCATTTGTTCATTGATGATACCTATAATGCCAATCCCACTTCGATGCGTGCGGCGGGTGACGTTTTAGCGCAACAAAGTGGCATTAAAGTCATGGTGCTGGGCGATATTGGTGAGTTAGGTGAAAGTAGCTGGCAAGAACATCATGATTTGGGGCGTGATCTGGTGCAATTACCGATTGATCATCTAGTTGCTGTCGGGGAATTTGCGCCGGCTACCGCACAAGGTACCGCCTCAGACAAGCTGCAGGCTTTCCCGAATCAGGCTGAAGCGCTGAATTATTTACTTAATCTGATTCAAACACATCACCCCCAATCTATGAGTTTCCTGTTTAAAGGTTCTCGTTATACCCATATGGAAACGTTGATGGCTGATTTGATGGAGAAACTTTAAATGCTGTTATGGTTGTTTGAACAGCTGGCGGGCTTTGATAGCTCGTTTCAGGTGGTTCGTTATTTAACATTACGTGCCTTGCTCAGTGTCTTGACGGCATTGACCATTGGTCTGGTTTTGGGCCCGGTGATGATCCGAAAATTACGGGCACTGAAATACGGTCAGGCCGTCAGCTCGTTTGCTCCAGAAAATCATGCCAAGAAAATGGGAACCCCGACCATGGGTGGAGTGCTCATTTTACTTTCCATTGGCATCAGTACCCTGTTATGGGCGGATTTATCCAATCCTTATGTCTGGATTGTCCTGGCGGTGATGGTGATCTTTGGTGCCGTGGGCTGGGCAGATGACTGGATTAAAATCCGTTATAAAGACAATGCGGGTTTACCGGCACGCAAGAAATTTTTCTGGACTTCGCTTGCTTCACTCGGTGCAGGGATTGCCTTGTATGTGATAGCGACCCAGCAGGCCAATCCATTACATACCAGTAACATGCTGGATTTGCTGATCCCATTCTTTAAGAACTTGTCGATTCCGCTTTCTGCGATTCCGCTCGGGATTGGCTTTATTCTCTTTACCTATCTGGTGATTAACGGTGCCTCCAATGCAGTGAACCTGACGGATGGTCTGGATGGCTTGGCCATTATGCCGATTGTACTGGTCGCAGCGGGTTTGGGCGTATTTGCCTACCTGGCCGGTGATGTACGTTTTGCCAACTATCTGCATATTCCTTATGTTAAATATTCCTCTGAACTGGTTGTGATCTGCGCTGCGATGATTGGTGCGGGTCTGGCTTTCCTCTGGTACAACGCGCATCCGGCTCAGGTTTTCATGGGTGATGTGGGAGCATTGGCTTTGGGTGCAATGCTGGGTACGATTGCCGTGATGGTACGTCAGGAAATCGTGTTTGCCATTATGGGTGGTGTGTTTGTGGTTGAGGCGATTTCAGTATTCTTGCAGATCGGTTCGTTACGTATGCGTAACAAGCGGGTGTTCCTGATGGCACCTTTGCATCACCATTATGAGAAAAAAGGTTGGCGTGAAACTCAGGTGGTGATCCGTTTCTGGATTATTACGATTATGCTGGTGGTTTTAGGCCTAATGACCTTAAAATTGCGTTAAGCAAAGCATTTTGAAAGAAGTCGGCATTTGCCGGCTTTTTTATTGCATGGAGAAATCAATGAGTGTGCTGATGTGTCCTGTGTGTCGACAGGCCTTAACCTTGGATGGCAAAACTTGGCGTTGTGAGCAGGCACATAGTTATGATGTGGCCAAGCAGGGTTATGTCAATCTGCATGTGGTACAGCATAAACATAGTAAAAATCCTGGGGATACCCCTGAGTCCGTCCAGGCACGCCGCGAGTTTTTAAATGGTGGCTTTTATCAGCCTCTACAGCAGGCAGTCGTCGAGATGATTCAACAACGCGAAGTAAAAAACTTGCTGGATATTGGCTGTGGAGAAGGTTATTACACCAGTGCCATGCAAGCGGTTGTTGAGCAATGTGTCGGGGTAGATATTGCCAAGACGGCAGTACAGCGAGCAGCAAAGCTCAATCCGGAGGTGACTTGGGTGGTGGGAACTGGTGCAACCCTGCCGGTTCTGGATGGTTCCGTTGATTTGTGTAGCAGCCTGTTTAGCCCGATTCCTCAGGCTGAAATTTTACGTGTGCTCAAGCCGGAAGGATATTTGCTGATAGTCACGCCTGCGCCACAGCATTTATATGCCATGCGGGAGGCTTTGTTTGAGCAGGTCAATCCTCATGCACCAGACAAATTTGTTGAACAGCTGCAGGAAAACTTTGAGCTGATGGCTCAACCTGTTGTGGAAAATCACTTTACCTTAGATCAGACTCAGCTAAAGAATCTGATCGCGATGACCCCTTATGCTTATAAAGCCAAAGCAGAGCGCCGTGCTGCTCTGGAAAATCAGGTAAATTTTAGTCTGACCGCCAGTTTTCAGATTTATCTGTTTCAGAAGAAAGCCGTCATTTGACGGCTTTTTTTCGGTTTACTGTACTTCCTGAATCAGATTTTCAATTGCATCGCGTTTGGGTGCAGGTTGAGAATTGGAATTCATCGATGGTGGTGCTTTTTCTGTTGGAATCAGAATTTCTTCACCGGGTAAATCAGCAAAATCATTATTTACAGAACGTGGTGCTGTTACTGGGGCTGGGCGATATAATGGGCGTGCCATAGGTGGTGAGCTGCGATCTTGCAATTCATTGTTGATCATGACTGCGTTGTTGCGCGAAATCGGTGCCTTAGCATTTTTGTCTAGGCGCACCCAGGCAGGTGCTGTGCCTTTCAGCGCTTGATCCATAAAGTTGATCCAGATCGGTAAAGCGGCTACACCACCGTACTCTCTGCGTCCTAATGTGGTTGGTTGGTCAAAGCCAACCCAGGCCACTGTCACCAGTTTGCCATTAAAGCCAGCAAACCAAGCATCTTTAGCATCATTGGTGGTACCTGTTTTTCCACCTAAGTCACTTCGGCCAATTTGCAGTGCTGCACGACCGGTACCATGCTGGATCACATCGCGCAAGATATTGGCCATGTCATAGGCTGAACTGGATTTTAAAATACGTTGAGCCTGTTTGTACTCACTTTGGGGCTGCACATTTTCTTGTGCAGCTACTTGCACTGCGGAAGCAGGTGCAGTGGTTTCAAATGCCTCATCATCAGGTGTCACAGGTTCAGTTGGTTCTGGCTGATCAGGCTCATTGATACAGGGAATGCAGGCATATTCAGGATTGGACTGGAAAATGACCTTGCCATAAGCATCCTCAATCCGGTCAATAAAATGCGGCTGAATGCGGTAACCGCCATTGGCGAAAGTGGCATAACCAGTGGCCATTTGCACAGGTAAAACTTGTGGGGTGCCGAGCGCAATGGTGTAGTTGCGAGGGATCTGTTCTTCCTGTAGGCCAAAATCCATCAATAGCTGTCGTGCCCGCTCGATCCCTACATTTTGCAGTAAACGTACTGAAACCGTATTACGGGATAAATATAAAGCGCGACGCAACGGAATCATGCCGAGATAACGACCATCTGAATTTTTCGGTGACCATTTGCCAATCGTGATCGGACTGTCATTGACCATGCTATAAGGGGTCATGCCGCGTTCTAGCGCCAGTGCGTAGATAAAGGGCTTGATGGTTGAACCTGGTTGACGCCAGCCTTGAAAGGCCCGGTTGAATTTAGACTGGTAAAAATTATAGCCGCCCACAACGGCTTCAATCGCGCCATTGTTGGGATTTAGGGCAATCAGTTGGCCTTGCACTTTGGGGATCTGCACTAAGGACCAGGCGGTTTTGTTTTCGTTCGGACGTAAACGAACAATATCTTTGACTTTTACGATTTGAGAAGCGCGACTGGGTGCAGCTCCAACACTATTTGCACTGCGATAGGGGCGTGCCCAAGCCATACCTTCCCAAGGTACAGTTACGCTAGAACCATCCTGCAAAAAAGCTTCAAAGGAGTTGCTTTCGACTTTACTCACTTTGGCTGGATAGGTGTTGGCATAAGCTACAAATTTCTCTAGAGGCTGATCATGTGCTTCAGCACCACGCCAGCCATGACGGCGATCATAGTCTTCCAAACCCGCTTGTACAGCTTGTTCTGCATACGCCTGACGTTGGCTGTTAATGGTTGTGTAGACTTTATAGCCGGAGTCGATTGCTTGTTCACCGAACTGTTCGATTAATTCGGCGCGAACCATTTCACCGACATAAGGAAAGCGGTTACTAATACCGCGATCAGGCATATTTAGGTTGATGGGTTCGGCTACGGCTTGCTGGTATTGCCTTTGATTGATGTAGCCCAGTTGCAGCATACGACCCAGAATCCAGTTGCGGCGTTCTAGTGCGCGTTCAGGATTCACAACAGGGTTGTATTTTGAAGGAGCTTTAGGTAAACCGGCAATCATCGCCATCTGGGCAATACTGAGCTGATCTAGCGTCTTGTTGTAATAAATTTTGGCTGCTGCTGCGATGCCGTAAGCATTTTTCCCCAAGAAAATCTTGTTGACATACAGGGTGAGAATTTCTTCCTTGCTTAAGTTTTGCTCAATTTTTCGCGCCAGAAAAATTTCCGTCAGTTTGCGTTTCAGAGTTCGTTCCGGTGAAAGATAATAGTTTTTTGCCACTTGCATGGTGATGGTCGAGCCACCCGTCTGCACATCGGAGCCGGTCAGGCTTTCACTGAGTGCTCGTCCTAAGCCTTTGAAGCTGATTCCACTGTGCTCAAAGAAAGAAGAATCTTCTGCCGCCAGAAAAGCGTGGATAAAGTTAGGCGGAATTTGTGAATATTCAACCGGAACGGAAAGTTTGCCGCCATATTCTGCAATTAGCTGATTATCTGCTGTATAGACCTGTAAGGGTTTTAGCAAAGGTGCTTTTTTGAGTGAGCTCATTTCGGGTAAGGATGGAGCGATATAGAGATACATCCCATAAAAACCTACTGGAATTGCGACAAGTAGCATAATTATGGCCAAAAAAAATGGATGAACTTGGCCCGAACGAGATAGCTTTTTCATAACAAGTAAGTTTTAATAAGAGCTAATGGCAAACTAATAGATGGTCAGTATAGCCTTTAGACCAGCGGATTGTTAGATGAGTTATTGTATCCGCGAAAAATTAAAGACCGAGACTGATTACTGGGTGCTTTTGGGGATAAAAAAATAATAGGAAGAGTATTGTGCTCAACAGGTTATATCGTAAACCAAATAAGGGGTTAGTAGGAGTAGATGTTAGTTCTACTTCTGTTAAGTTATTAGAGCTCTCTGTAAAGAACGGTAGATATATTGTCGAAAGCTATGCGCTTGTTCCTCTACCTGAAGGCAGTGTGGTCGAAAAAAACATCATGAATCCGGAAGCGGTTGGTGATGCATTAGAACGCGTGATTAATCTTGCGAATCCTCATGCAACTAATGCAGCAATTGCTGTGCCGACGTCCATGGTCATCAACAAGGTGATCGAAATGGATGCGGATATGAGCGATGATGAGCGTGAAGTTCAGATCCGGATGGATGCAGAACAATATATTCCTTTCCCGCTTGATGAAGTCAGTCTCGATTTTGAAGTCTTACCTGACCGTCTGGCAAATCCGAATCGAGTTCATGTGTTGCTTGTCGCTACCCGTACTGAAAACGTCGATGCACGTGTTGAAGTTCTAGATTTAGCCGGTTTGACTCCAAAAATCGTTGATGTTGAAAGCTACGCGATGGAGCGTGCCTTTAGTGTATTTGCGGATACGCTACCGATGGGTGCGAATACCGTGGGTATCTTGGATATCGGTCATACCATGACCACACTTTCGGTGATGCAGAACGGTAAAATCATTTATACTCGTGAGCAGGTTTTTGGTGGTAAGCAGTTAACCCAAGATGTGCAAAACCGCTATGGTTTGTCTTTTGAAGAAGCAGGACGTGCTAAGAAGCAGCGTACCTTGCCTGATGATTTTGAAACCGAAGTGCTTGAGCCATTTTTAGAAGCAGTGGTACAACAAGCTGCACGCTCATTACAGTTCTTTTTCTCCTCTTCGCAGTTTAATGAAATCGACCATATTTTATTGGCAGGCGGGAATGCCAATATTCCGGGTTTGCCAAAATTATTACAACAAAAATTGGGTTATCGGGTGACAACCGCCAATCCATTTCTGCAAATGGGTTTTTCACCCCAAATTGATATTAAGAAAATCGAAAATGATGCTTCCTCCCTCATGGTGGCATGTGGTCTCGCATTGAGGAGTTTTGATTAATGGCAAAGATTAACTTGCTGCCTTGGCGTGATGAGCTCAGGGAACAACGAAAAAAACAATTTATTATGATCTGTTTGGCTGTCGTGTTGTTGGGGGCGACAGCAGTAGCGGGGGCATGGTTTTATTATGATCACAAACTTGCCGATCAGGAACAGGCCAATCAGTTGGTGATGAGTACCAATCAAAATCTGGATGTGCAGTTAAAATCTCTGCAAGGTTTGCAAGAGCGCCGTAATGCAGTGATTGAGCGCATGAAGCTGATCCAAGGGTTACAAAGTCAGCGTCCGATTGCAGTGCGTTTAATTGATGAAATTGTGCGTGTAACACCTGCCAATATGTACCTGACGAAATTTACCCGTGCAGGCGATAAATTTACCATTGAAGGTAAGGCGGAAAGTCCAAATACTGTGGCAGAACTTTTGCGTTCTTTAGAAGCCTCGCCGTGGTACCGCAATGCTTTTATGAACTCTTTCTTGGCTGCTGAAGAACGAAAAGATAAGGCACCAAGTTCACTTGTGCCACGTGTGGAAGAAAGTTATGGCAGTTTTGTTGTAACCGTTGACTTGGGTGAAATTGCAACAACAGAAACTGCAGGTACAGAAACACAAGGTGCTTCAGAAGTGGGAGCAGCAAAATGAGCCGTGATGAATTTGACCAAGTAGAGTATGAAGCTGCTGTACCGACTAAAAAGAAAATGACGCTGGATCAATTTATTAAGCAGTTTAATACATTAGATCCTAACAACTACGGTAGTTGGCCTTTATCAGTCAAGGTGACTTGCTGGATTTTTATTTTTCTCATGGTGGGTGCTGTTGGTTATTTCTTGGCAATTAAGCCAAAGCTTGAAGCGATTAGTAATGCTCAAGCGCAAGAACAGAACTTGCTGAACGAGTTTCGCGAGAAAGACTCAAAATTAAGAAATCTACAGCAATACCAAGCACAACTGCAGGAAATGGAGGCGAACTTTAACCAGCAGTTAGAGCAATTGCCAAAAGAAACTGAAATTCCGGGTTTGGTGGAAGATATTAACGTGACTGGTGTGAATGCAGGTCTGAAATTTAAAAACATTCGCCTTGAAGAAGAAATCAAACAAGAGTTCTTTATTGAACAGCCGATTGATATTCAGGCCAGCGGTGATTATCACTCCTTTGGTGCCTTTGCGAGCGGCATTGCAGCCTTGCCACGTATTGTGACTTTGCATGATTTTACTATCGAAGCTAAACCGAGTGCAGATAAGAAAAATGCTGATATTCCTGAAGTAAGTTATTCAGTGAAAGCAAAAACCTACCGTTATATCAGTGCAGAAGAGCAGGCGAAAAATCAACAACAAGCGCAGCAGAATGGTCAAGGAGGGCAGTCAAAATGATGAAGATAAAGCTCTCGGCAATGTTCATGCTAGGAATTGTCCTGGTGGGATGTGATTCAAGAATTGATGCGGTTAATGAGCAAATGGCAGTCATCCGTAATCAGCCTCCATTGGCGATTGACCCCGCTCCAGTTTTTACACCTGTTCCGACATTTGATTACGCCGCTCAACAGTTAAGAAGTCCATTTTTGCCTACTTCTCTGGCAACCGAACTACGAATCATGGCTGGTAAGCGAGTTTATCCGAACCTCTCTCGCCCACAACAGCCATTAGAAAGCTATGCCATTGAAACCTTGAATATGAAAGGCAGTATGCGTGGTCAAAATGGTCAGATCATGGCACTGATACAAACACCTGATGGTGAGATTGAGCGTGTCCAGGTGGGAAGCTATATGGGCATGAACCATGGCCGTATTATCAAGATTGGTCCAACGCAAATTGATCTGATTGAGATCATTCCCGATGGGCGTGATGGCTATGTCGAACGTCCAAGAAGTCTCGTGTTGATTGGCCCAGCACCATAAAATCAAGGGAATAACAATGAAAAAGAGTTTTAAAGAATTTTTAATTGGGGATAGCACAATGAACCCTTTATGTCGTCAATTCTCTCTCGGTGTTGTTGCTGCGGCTGTGATGCAAGCCGCCAGTGCACAGGTGAGTATCACTAATGTGGTTCCAATGCAGATTCCTGGGCAGGGCACAGAAATTCGTGTGATGTTTAATGGCTTGCCGCCACAGCCGCAAGCGTATCAGTTAGAACAACCTTCACGTCTCATTCTGGATTTTGACAAGGCTCAACAATCTTTAAATCAATCGACTATTCCTGTAGCAACGCAAGAAGCCAGCTCTGTTGAGGTCGCTTCTGATGCGCAGCGTTCACGTTTGATTGTTAATTTAAAAGAGGCGGGTACCTTTACCACACGCGTAGAAGGTAATACCTTTATTCTAAAAATTAATAATCTTACACAACAGCCAACACTACCTACGTTGGCTCCAGCCGCAAAGAAAGCTGCACAAGGGATTGCAAATATTGGCTTTCAACGTGGTAGCCAAGGTGAGGGTCAAGTTGTGATTGACCTGCTAGGATCAAATACACCAGCAGATGTACAGCAGCAAGGTAGCAAGATTGTTGTGCGGATGCTGGGAAATAAAATTCCAGCACATCTAGCCCGTCGTTTAAATGTGAATGACTTTGCAACCCCTGTTGCAACTGTAGATGCTTATAATGATGGTGGTAATGGTGTGATTACTATTCAGTCGAATGGTAGTTATGAATATATGGCTTATCAGGCTGAAAATAAGCTAACAATTAGCCTTAAACGTCCGGAAGAAAAGAACACAGTAAAAGCACGTAACAGCAATCTCTATACCGGCAAAAAGATTTCTCTGGACTTCCAAGATATTGAAGTACGTCGTGTATTGCAGTTGTTGGCAGACTTTACGGGCATCAATATGGTGGCTGCAGATAGCGTACAAGGTAATATTACCCTGCGTTTGAAAGATGTGCCTTGGGATCAGGCACTTGATATTATTCTAAAAACGAAGAATCTTGATAAGCGTCGCAATGGTAACGTGATCTGGATTGCACCAGTGGCAGAGTTAATTAAAGCTGAGGATGAAGAAGCTAAAGCTTTAGCACAAAGTATAAAATTGGCTCCAATCCAAACCGATTATATTCGATTAAATTATGCCAAAGCTGCCGATGTGCTGAAGTTGATTGAAGAATCTCGAGATGGTAAAGGTGCAGTCTCTAATCGTACTGCAAATTCAGACTCTCTCGCTTTGGAAAGTTTGTTGAGTCCACGTGGGAGTGCCGTTGCGGATACTCGTACCAATACTTTAATCGTGAATGACACGGCACAAAATATTGATAAAGTTCGTAAAATGATTGACTTGCTTGATGTTCAGGTTAAGCAAGTCATGGTTGAAGCCCGTATTGTACGTGCTTCCACCTCATTCAGTAAAGAATTGGGGGTAAAGTGGGGTATCTTATCTCAAAGTGTTACTGGTAATAATGACTTGCTCGTTGGCGGTAGTGATACCACTTTGTGGAATTTGCGTGAGCCAAAAGTAGATGAAAAAACTGGTAAAGCGACTTACACCATTGAGCGTCCTCAAAACTTGAATGTGGATTTAGGTGTGACTAATCCTGCAGGTCGAATCGCTTTTGGTTTAATTAGCATGTCTGATTTTATGTTGGATTTAGAACTTTCCGCGTTACAAGCTGATGGTTATGGGGAAGTGATTTCTACGCCTAAAGTCATGACAGCTGATAAGCAGGCGGCAAAAATTGCAACAGGTCAGCAGGTACCCTATCAAACAACGACGAATTCTGCATCTGGTTCCACTGCGAATACTCAATTTAAAGATGCTTTGTTAAGTTTGGAAGTGACACCAAGCATTACACCAGATGGAAAAATTCAGATGAAATTGAATATTGCGAAAGATTCAATTGCAGGTGAAGCGCCTAATGGTGAATTGATCCTAAATAAAAATGAAATCAATACGAATGTATTGGTTAATAATGGTGAAACGGTCATTCTAGGCGGGGTGTTTGAACAAACAACAGCGAATACTCAAACTAAGGTGCCTTTTTTGGGTGATTTGCCTGGTGTGGGGCGTCTGTTCCGTAAGGATGTTAAATCAGATGATAAGCAAGAGTTACTGATTTTTGTGACACCTCGAATTGTTAATGACAGTGTGGCTGGAAATCATTAATATAATTTTAATTCAAGCAATACAATAGGTGACTCCTTGCCAAGCAAAGAGTTTGAAACCCTACCAAATATCTATTTGGTAGGGCCCATGGGGGCGGGAAAAACAACGGTTGGGCGCCATTTGGCTGAGCTTTTAGGGCGAGAGTTCCTAGATAGTGATCACGAAATTGAGCGGAAAACAGGTGCAACCATCCCCTGGATCTTTGAAAAAGAAGGTGAGCAAGGTTTCCGTAGTCGTGAAACGAGTGTGATTGATGAGTTAACACAACGATCAGGCTTGGTTGTGGCGACGGGCGGTGGTGCGGTCACCCAAGCACCGAACCGTGAATTTTTAAAACAGCGGGGTATTGTAGTTTACCTTTATACGCCTGTTGAGATTCAGTTACAGCGTACCTATCGCGATAAAAACCGTCCTTTATTACAAGTAGAAAATCCCGAACAAAAATTACGTGACTTGTTAAATGTCCGTGATCCTTTGTATCGAGAAGTGGCGGACTATATTATTGAAACCCATCAAGGTGCAGCTAAAGATTTAGCACAAAAAATCTTACAGATGATTGCTGCACAAACACTTTCTTAAATAAATTTTACTGGTTCTCTTGTCATGCAAACCCTATATGTTGAATTAGGTGATCGTCGTTATCCTATTTTTATTGGTAGTGATCTAGATCCTCAATCACTGCTAGCACCTTATATTAAAGGTCAGCAGGTGATGATTGTGACCAACACGACCATTCAACCTTTATATTTACAACACTATGTCGATGCAATTCAGGCACTGGGTAAAAAGGTCGCGAGTTGTGTCTTGCCGGATGGTGAAAAGTATAAAGACATTCAGCATCTTAATCTGATTTTTGATGCATTGTTGGAAGCTGGGTTTAACCGTGATTGTACGGTGTTGGCTTTAGGTGGTGGTGTGATCGGGGATATGGCAGGTTTCGCTTCTGCGTGTTTCCAGCGTGGTGTGTATTTTATTCAGGTGCCGACAACTTTATTGTCTCAAGTTGATTCGAGCGTGGGTGGGAAAACCGGTATCAATCATCCTTTAGGTAAAAACATGATTGGGGCTTTTCAGCAGCCGCAAGTTGTAATGGCAGATATGTCACAATTAAAGACCTTGCCTGATCGTGAATTGTCTGCTGGTTTGGCGGAAGTCATTAAATATGCCTTGTTGGGTGATCTGGAGTTTTTGGCTTGGCTTGAGCAGCATATGGAAGCCTTGGTCGCCCGTGATCCTGAACTGTTGGCTGAAGCCGTGTATCGTTCTTGTGCACATAAGGCACGCATTGTAGCAAATGATGAGAAAGAGCAGGGTGAGCGTGCTTTGCTGAATTTGGGTCATACTTTTGGCCATGCGATTGAATCCTATCTAGGATATGGCGTGTGGTTGCATGGTGAAGCTGTTGCGACCGGTATGGTGATGGCAGCTGATTTATCCAAACGTATGGGCTGGATTTCTGATGAAGATCTGCAGCGTACAAAAAATATCATTCAACGGGCCAATTTGCCGATAGTATGTCCGCATATTCCACTGGATGAATTTTTGGCCTATATGTCACATGACAAAAAAGTTTTGAATGGGCAGCTACGTTTGGTGTTATTACGTGAGCTAGGTAAGGCGATCATTACCAAAGAGTTTGATGTGGAAAGCATGCAGCACGCCATTCTGGCCAATCAACAACAGGTATAGGGTAAAGTTATGATGGCAGTCCGCAAGTCCCGGCAAAATATACAGGCTTATATTTGGTGGGGTGGTGGATTGTCATGCCTAGTGCTCGCGCTGATTTTCTGGGCTATGACGGATCGTGATGAGGTGGTAGAAGTTCACCCGTCAGATGAATCTACAGCCCAAGTACAAATTCAGCCTGAAAAAGTGGCAGTGATGACCCAACTTGGTGCATTAACACGAGAAGTGCGACCGCTGGATTTAACTTCTCGTGTGGTTACCGTGGGTCAGCATGAATCAGAATTTCGCGGTACCAAGTTCATACAAGCACAGCAAAAGAAATGGACCATTGAGCTGTTTCGGGCTGCCGAAGAAGATGTGATTAAAGGTTTTTTACAGCAGAGCCCTGATCGCAAGAATTGGATCTATTTTCGTCTTAGTGGACAAAACCAAATTGAGCAATATGTATTAAGTTATGGATTGTTTGACAGTCAGGCTGCAGCACAAGAAAAACTTGAAAGCTTAAATTTAAACTTGCCTGGCTCTATTCAACCACAGGCGAAGGCTATTGCTGATTATGTTCCCTACGTAAACGATTTGGGAGCAGAAGAAGTGAAAAGCGCAAGTTTATACGCTATTCAATTAAAACCAGCACCTTTACCGAAGGAAACAGAACTGTCATTTAATCGTGCAATCTCTTTGCCACGTTCTCCTCAGTCAAATTCTGCTGGCAACGCCACAACGGTTACGACCATTACTCGTCGTGATCAGAATGGGAATGTGGTCGATGTGCAACGTTCACAAGGTTCGGCTATTTCCCCTCGTATATCTTCTAATCAAGAGGAATAAAGAAAACTGCGGTCGGTGATCAGTAATGGTCTAAAATAGCGCAACATAAAAACAATAAGATTTTATTTTGCACAAAAATAGTGCGAATATGTTTTGCCTACTTTTGGGTTTTTTGTTATAAATTTATTGTTTTTCATAGAATTAAACTTGATTTTAAACAAATTTAAATATTGGCATGACTTTTGCTTTAATGATGTGCTAATTCTGCTAAGAGTCCCCATTTTGGCGCTAAAAGCGGCAATTAGTGTGCGAAATCGTCATTTTTCCTAGCTTCAAGATAGTGCACAGGAAAAGCAAAAAAACATTTTTGAGCTAAAAATACGCCATTTGTCATTAAAACAGCGTATATTTTGCTCAAGCCTCTATGTTTTCACTCGACATTTACCTGAATGAGAGTAAACAGACAAAATCGCAAAGAGCCTGTTGATTGTTTTTATGCTCGTAAGAGCCATGTTAAAAAGAAGGGTACGCTATGCACATGCCATCGCCTAATACTGTAGCTCCCGCTCAAGGTTTATACCAACCGGATGAGTTTAAAGATAACTGTGGTTTCGGTTTGATCGCCCATATGCAAGGGGATGCAAGCCATGACTTAGTCAAGACCGCGATTCACAGTTTAAGTTGCATGACGCACCGTGGGGGTATTGCCGCCGATGGAAAAACGGGCGATGGATGCGGCTTGCTGTTGGCTATGCCAAAACAATTCTTTCGTGATGAAGCGCAAAAATTAGGTGCTGAACTGAGTGATGTGTTTGCTGCAGGTACGGTATTCTTAAATATTGATCCAGCGCTCGCACAGAATGCAAAAAATGTTCTGAACAAGGCACTTGAAGCAGAAGGCTTGAGCGTTGCAGCATGGCGTGTGGTACCAACCAATAATGATGCATTGGGCGAAATTGCACTACAGTCTTTGCCAGCATTTGAACAGATTCTGGTGAACTGTCCAGTTGGTTTGTCTGAGGTTGAATTTAACCGTAAGCTTTTCATGGCACGTCGCCGTGCAGAACAACAGCTGCAAAATGACCCGCTATTTTATGTCACAACTTTAGCGACGACTGTAATCAGCTATAAAGGCTTGATGATGCCGGCTGCGATTGCTGACTTCTATCCAGATTTGGCTGATGAGCGTTTAACTTCGCACATTGTGGTATTCCACCAACGTTTCTCTACGAATACGTTGCCACGCTGGCCATTGGCACAGCCGTTCCGTTACTTGGCGCACAATGGTGAAATCAACACCATTACGGCAAACCGTAACTGGGCAATGGCGCGTACACCAAAATTCGAAAACCCATTGCTTCCAGGCTTGACTGATCTTAATCCAATCGTAAACCGTACGGGTTCGGATTCTTCTAGTTTGGATAACATGCTGGAAATCCTGGTCGGTGGTGGCATGGATCTATTCCGTGCCTTACGTATGCTTGTTCCACCAGCATGGCAAAATGTTGAAACTTTAGATGCAGATTTACGTGCTTTCTATGAGTTCAACTCTAAACACATGGAAGCATGGGATGGTCCTGCAGGTCTAGTGATCCAGGATGGTCGTCATGCGATCTGTATGCTGGACCGTAATGGTTTACGTCCGGCACGTTGGGTGATCACTAAAAATGGTTATATCACCTTGGCTTCTGAGATTGGTGTTTGGGGCTATGAACCTGAAGATGTCGTATCGAAAGGCCGTGTGGGTCCAGGTCAGATTCTGGTGATTGATACTCAGACTGGTAAATTGCTTGATACTCAAGCGGTAAGCAATCATCTGAAAAACATGCGTCCTTACCGTGAATGGTTGCGTGAGCGCGCTGTACGTTTACAAGGTAGCCCAGAGCTTGAAGAGCAACTGGTTGAAAAAGGCCTTGCTGGCGATGCATTAAAAGCTGCACAAAAAATGTTTATGGTGACGTTTGAAGAGCGTGATCAACTGCTACGTCCAATTGCTGAAAGCGGTCAGGAAGCAGTAGGCTCGATGGGTGATGATACGCCAATGGCAGTCTTGTCACGTCAAGTACGTCACGTATCTGATTATTTCCGTCAGCAATTTGCTCAGGTAACTAACCCGCCAATCGACCCATTACGTGAATCGATTGTCATGTCGCTTGAGACTTGCTTAGGTCGTGAACAAAATGTTTTCGAACAAAGCCCGGATCATGCAGATCGTTTGATTATTTCAAGCCCAGTATTGTCAAACTCTAAAATGCAGCAAATTCGCGATCTAAATCGTGAAGGTTATGCAATTGCAGATATCGACTTGAACTATGCTGAAGATGAAGGTCTAGAAGCTGCCCTCAACCGTATCTGTGAAGAAGCTGCGCAAGCCGTTCGTGACGGTAAGACTTTGTTAGTATTGTCTGACAAGAATATCCGTCAGGGCTATTTGCCAGCCAATGCGGTGTTGGTGACAGGTGCTGTACACCATTACTTGATTCAAGTAGGTCTACGCACAGATGCTAACCTGTTGATCGAAACCGGTCTTGCACGTGATCCACACCAATTTGCCGTTTTACTTGGTTTTGGTGCGACTGCGATCTATCCATACTTGGCTTATGACGTGATCAATGACTTGGTTGCCAAAGGCGAGCTATTAGGTGATCCGATCCAGGCACAAGCAAATTTCCGTAAAGGGATTGAAAAAGGCCTGTTGAAAGTCCTTTCTAAAATGGGTATTTCAACAGTTGCCTCTTACCGTGGCGGTCAGTTGTTCGAAGCGGTAGGTTTATCTTCAGAAGTTGTAGATAAATGCTTTATCGGTGTGCCAAGCCGTATTCAGGGTGCAACATTTGCAGACCTTGAAAATGACCAGAAAAAACTGGCAACTGTGGCTTGGCAGAACCGTAAACCAATCGACCAAGGTGGGATGCTGAAATTCGTGTTTGGTAAGGAATACCATGCCTTTAACCCAGACGTGATCAATTCATTACACAAAGCGGTACGTTCAGGCAACTATCAAGACTTTAAAGAATATGCTGAGCTAGTCAACAATCGTCCGATTGCGACGATCCGTGACTTATTCAAACTAAAAACCACAAACTCTATTCCATTAGAGCAAGTGGAATCGATCAAAGAGATTCTGCCACGCTTTGACTCTGCGGGTATGTCTTTAGGTGCGCTTTCACCGGAAGCACATGAAGCGATTGCGATTGCGATGAACACGATCGGTGGTCGTTCGAACTCAGGTGAAGGCGGTGAAGATCCGGCGCGTTATGGCACAATCCGTAACTCGAAAATCAAACAGATCGCTTCGGGTCGTTTTGGTGTAACTCCTGCGTACCTAACTTCTGCTGAAGTCCTGCAGATTAAAGTTGCTCAGGGTGCAAAACCGGGTGAAGGTGGTCAGTTACCAGGTGGTAAAGTGAACAGCCTGATCGCACGTCTACGTTACTCAGTACCGGGCGTCACCTTGATTTCACCTCCACCGCACCACGACATTTATTCGATTGAAGACTTGTCACAATTGATCTTCGACTTGAAACAGGTGAACCCGCAAGCGATGGTTTCTGTGAAACTGGTTTCTGAGCCAGGCGTGGGTACAATTGCTGCTGGTGTTGCGAAAGCTTATGCAGACTTCATTACCATTTCTGGTTATGACGGTGGTACTGCGGCGTCTCCGTTGTCGTCTATCCATCATGCGGGTTCACCATGGGAATTGGGTCTATCTGAGGCGCATCAAGCCCTTCGTGTTAATGACCTGCGTGGCAAAGTCCGTGTACAAACGGATGGTGGTTTGAAAACTGGTCTAGATGTGATCAAGGCTGCGATTCTAGGTGCAGAAAGCTTCGGTTTCGGTTCAACTCCAATGATCGCGTTGGGCTGTAAATTCTTGCGTATCTGTCACTTGAACAACTGTGCGACAGGTGTTGCGACACAGCAAGATCACTTACGTAAAGAGCATTATATTGGCGAGCCAGAAATGCTGATCAACTTCTTCCAGTTTATTGCGGAAGAAACACGTGAATGGTTGGCTGCTTTAGGTGTTGCATCACTGAAAGACTTGATTGGCCGTGTTGATTTGCTTGAAGTATTGCCAGGCGAAACTGAAAAACATGCACACTTGGATTTGAGTGCCTTGTTGACTTCACATCCAGCAGCTGAAGGTAAAGCACAGTACTGTCAAGTTCAAGGCAATGCACCGTTTGATAAAGGTGTCTTGGCTGAACAGATGGTGGCTGACATGTTGCCAACCATCGAAGCAGGCGAAACTGGCACGTTTAGCTATACGGTAGGCAACTGTGACCGTTCTATTGGTGCGCGGATTTCTGGTGAAATTGCACGCCGTTATGGCAACCTGGATATGGAAGCGCATCCGGTGGTGTTGAACCTGACTGGTACAGCAGGTCAATCTTTAGGTGTTTGGAACGCAGGTGGTCTTCATATCAAACTGGAAGGTGATGCGAACGACTACGTGGGTAAAGGTATGGCGGGTGGTCGTATTTCGATCTTCCCACCAAAAGGTTCACCATTCCAAACACAAAATACTGCAATTATCGGTAATACCTGCTTGTATGGTGCAACTGGTGGTAAACTCTTTGCTGCTGGTACAGCTGGTGAGCGTTTCGCGGTACGTAACTCAGGTGCCTTTGCCGTAATTGAAGGTGCTGGCGATCACTGCTGTGAATATATGACTGGTGGTGTGGTTACTGTACTGGGTAAAGTTGGTCACAACTTTGGTGCAGGTATGACCGGCGGTTTTGCTTACGTACTAGATCTCGACAATGACTTTGTAGATTACTACAACCATGAATTGATCGATTTAACCCGTATTTCAACCGAGTCGATGGAAGATCACAAAGAAAATCTACTTCGCATCTTGGATGAGCATATTGCAGAAACAGGTAGTGCTTGGGCGTACAAGATCCGCAATGAGTTCGATTACTACAGCCGCAAATTCTGGCTGGTAAAACCAAAAGCAGCGAGCTTATCGTCGCTTTTGAAAACAACTCAAGCTGATCCACAATAATTCCACTACTGCATATAATCAGGCTGGCGCGGGCAAAACCTGCGCCTACCCACGGAGAGAGACATGGCAGAGCGCCTAAATAATGACTTTCAATTTCTGGATGTACCACGCCAAGATCCAGAGAAAAAAGATATTACTGTCCGCAAAGCAGAGTTTGTGGAAATCTATAAGCCGTTTACCGCGGAAATTGCGGCAAACCAGACCCATCGTTGTTTAGGTTGTGGCAACCCGTATTGCGAATGGAAATGTCCAGTACATAACTACATTCCAAACTGGTTAAAGCTGGTTGCGGAAGGTCGTCTTTTCCAGGCAGCTGAATTGTGTCACCAAACCAACACCTTGCCAGAAGTTTGTGGTCGCGTATGTCCACAAGACCGTTTATGTGAAGGCGCATGTACGCTGAACGACGGTTTTGGTGCGGTGACGATTGGTAATGCTGAAAAATATATCAACGATACTGCGTTTGCATTGGGCTGGCGTCCAGATATGTCGAGTGTGAACTGGACAGACAAAAAAGTTGCCATCATCGGTGCAGGCCCTGCAGGTTTGGGTTGTGCAGATATCCTGGTGCGTAACGGTGTTAAACCGGTGGTTTTTGACAAACGTCCAGAGATTGGTGGTTTGCTGACTTTTGGTATTCCAGAATTCAAAATGGAAAAAGATGTGATGAAACGCCGTCGTGAGATTTTCACGGGTATGGGCATTGAATTCCGTCTGAATACTGAAATTGGTAAAGATGTGACTATCGACCAGCTGTTGACTGAGTATGATGCTGTGTTCATGGGCATGGGAACTTATACCTATATGAAAGGTGGTTTCCCGGGTGAAGACCTGAACGGTGTCTATGATGCGCTTGATTTCCTGATTGCCAACGTAAACCGTTGCCAGGGTTGGGAAAAAGATGCCTCTGAATACATCAGCATGGAAGGTAAAAAGGTCATCGTTCTCGGTGGTGGTGACACTGCGATGGACTGTAACCGTACCTCAATTCGCCAAGGTGCTTTGGATGTGACTTGTGCTTACCGTCGTGATGAAGCGAATATGCCAGGTTCACGCCGTGAAGTGACCAATGCGCGTGAAGAAGGGGTGAACTTCCTCTTCAACCGCCAGCCAGTGGAAATTGTCGGTGAAAACGGCAAAGTGACTGGTGTGAAAGTCGTTACAACCCAATTGGGTGAGCCAGACAGCCGTGGTCGTCGTAGCCCTGAGCCAGTTCCAGGTTCTGAAGAGATCTTACCTGCAGATGCTGTATTGTTAGCGTTCGGTTTTCGTGCAAGCCCGGCAGAATGGTTTGCTGATGTGAGCGTAAACTTGGATGGTTCTGGTCGTGTTGTCGCACCTGAACAACAAGCATTTAAGTTCCAGACTTCAAACCCGAAAATCTTTGCGGGTGGTGATATGGTACGTGGTTCTGACTTGGTCGTTACTGCGATCTGGGAAGGCCGCCAAGCTGCTGAAGGCATTTTGGATTATCTCAACGTATAATAATCCCAAAACAAAAAAGCCCGTTACGACGTAATGCCAGTCAGTTAAGCAACATTTAGCCAAATGCTGTAAAAATGAGTGTATATAAATACGCTCATTTTTTTTTATGACTTTATCTGAGAATTTAGATTTAACCCT
>NZ_JAQIHG010000028.1:0-26190 GCF_035916735.1 Acinetobacter minutum | reverse complement strand
TTTGTGTGTAGGCTTCTTCATTTGAAAATTATATCGCTGAAAAAGCCTTTACAGATAGGTTTGTGCAACAAAGCCTCATGGATGCTAAAGCATTTTCTTTACAATGATGGACACCCCTATAATCCTCTGGATTAATCGGGTTATTCCCAAGCTATGTATAGAAACTGATACCCATTAAAAATAAAAAAACAGGTATATCAATACCTGTTTTCAAACAAAAATAAAGTTCCAATCGTTTAATTGGTTGTCATCGCCACTTTCTGCTGATCCTGACGTTGTTGCTTTAATAAGGCAGATGCTGCGATCTCAAGAGGTTGCTGTGCATTTTCTTCATCTGCTTTCATCGCCGCTTGAGCATGCTGGGTACGGTTTGCCGTAAACAGGTCACCCCAAGTCATGTTTGACTCTACTTTGAATGGTACCGTGTTATTTTTTGATAGCGTTTTATGCCAGTGATAGGTCAGCACCGAGTCTGCTGGCATGATGACCTTGCTGAGCAAGTTGAGCAGAAACAGGTCATTTTTCTCACCTTGTAATGCCATCGGCAACTCAGTTAAACGCAAGTGCCCATATTTCTCATTCTGATGTTGTACGAGGGAATACAAATCTTTTTGTTGAGGGGCTTGGCCGGTGGTCATATATTCATAATAGGCTAAAACAGGCGCCCGTTTAAACGCCTGATCAAGGGTCGCCATATATTGTTCGTGTGCTGCACCTTTTAGCTGCTCAATTTTACGATCCATCGTACGGCTTGCAGAGCGGCTATAAGAAAATAACGCATAGTCTTTTTCGGCAGCCGCTGAATCGTAGCCAGCGTTCACGATGTAATCACGTGCTTTCAATAATTCATTGAAATCAAACTGCACACCTTTCAATTCTGGAGCAAGATCGAGGTGTTCTAGTTTTAAGACTGCATACTCACCCTTGATCACCGCCTTGTTGGCAATCGCTTCATTCAAAATCAAAACGGGTTTTGATGCTGGTTCTGCCACTGGCGCTGCCTGGGTTTGGGCTGCAAATGCAAAAATTACAGCCAAACTAAGTGCAGAAATTTTCTTTGAATTTAGTTTCATTTTATACCTTAAAAAATAAAATATTTTTTGGCTATCGAGGTGAGGGGCTGTCGATATAGAATTATTATATTGTTTATTTTTTATTGTAAAAGATTTTATTCTGAAGAGATTTCTAATTTCTTGTTCTTAAATAAAATATAGTATGTCCATAAAACCTATTTATTCACAGCAGGGTGGAGCTGAGTTTAAAATGTAATAATTTTTGATGAATATATGTGACATATTTAACAAAATTAATCAAAAATTCGCTGATAAAATTACCTGTGATATGAATTATAAAATAGGTTAAATTTCACATGAAATTATAATAATAGACATCAAAAATATTAAAACCATGCAGACCGATCAATTTCATCAAAAGCATATTATAACGTTTTATTAAATAATAATTTATTGTATCAATTGAATAAGGCATCCCTAAATATCTCAAGGCCCTGCTTTACACTCGCCCGAAGGCCCTCATCCAAACAGGCTTCGGAGAGGTTCAACTGGTACAGAGCGGAATAGCATTACGATACTCATGCCGATGTCCCCTGCCCGCAACCATCTTTGGCTTTCAGCTCACGTAACAAACCCGTTTTTAGACGCAAAGAAGCGGAGCATTTTGCCATCGGGTCTGCATATATTCGCTATAGACCGAAATTTTTTCATAGAGATGTTCGGCATAAAACATATCCTCGACCAAATGACAGCCCTGCTCCAA
The DNA here is from genome assembly GCF_035916735.1 of Acinetobacter minutum. Taxonomy (NCBI): domain Bacteria; kingdom Pseudomonadati; phylum Pseudomonadota; class Gammaproteobacteria; order Moraxellales; family Moraxellaceae; genus Acinetobacter; species Acinetobacter minutum. Next base: position 24,414 of record NZ_JAQIHG010000028.1, on the reverse strand, counting down.
GCTATAGAGACCAATTGCCTGCAAAATCTCGGCATTGTATCGAGAGAATGCCGTACACAATGCAGCGTGATACGCGTCTTTCTGTTTAAACAGTAATTGTCTGAGTTCAATCTGCTCCAGATCAATTCTAATGTCATCCGTGCATGACAATACGAGTAACGTTACCTTAAAAAATGCTTCGAGCTGGTTTTTAATGATTGGATCCAACGGTAGATCGGTCATCAACACAATGCAAGACACTTCGGCATGAGATAAGGCTTGCAGGAGCGCTGCATAAATAAAATCAGACTCACTTCGCGTATCAAGAGCGAACTGCAAAAATAATCCCAAGTCACGGAGTGTTTCATGATGAGTAAGCTGCGGTGTTCGGTCTTTCAGACGATCAAGATTTAAAAATTTCACTCCGGACGATGTCTGGGAGGTCTGATAAATAACCGGTTTATTCAGGTTGGCCAAAATAAACGGTGCAAATACAGAAGCCCAAGCCGTATTTTTCTGCGTTTGGGGTTGAATCATATAGTGAACCGTAGATGCCGCAGAATGACGCAGTACTTTGGCACGAAGCAGCTTGGCTTCGAGATGAGGATCATCCTGCTGCAGTTGATCGCTTAAACCGCCAGAAAGATTGTGCCCGACTATCAGCTGACTCAGCGTATTCAGCTGTGAGGTTACAAACATGCGTTCACCGTTTCACCTATTCCTTACTCAAGATTTTTAAGCTACGACTTCTCATTTTTGATTGGAAGCACAGCTTTTCATCGATCCATCAAATGGATGAAGGCAAGATCTTAAGTTGCGGACGAAGAAAACAGTAGTTACAAAAAATGCAGAAAACGCTATAACAGAGGCGTAAGAACACTGTCATCCGTAGATATCAGCATTCGGATTGCTAGGTTTACTGTCAGGATAATTTGAAAATGAACCGTACATAGCTACTGAACGCCGGACAACACCCTATTTTGCAGTCTTGGGATCCCTCTCTGATGAACTCACCATCTGTAACAGGCCTGTGATTATGTATAAATCAGAACAATTGGCATTAAGCCTGAAGCATTTGATTGAAAGTGCCACTTTGCAACCTCATCAGAAACTCCCTTCATTGCGCCAGCAGGTTGAACAGTCAGGTTTTAGCCTAATGACCGTGCTGAATGCCTATCAGGAACTCGAAGCACAGGGTTTAATCTATTCCAGAGAAAAATCAGGCTATTTTGTGGCCGATCATCGTGCGGATCTACAAAAAAACAGTGTGATTCGTAACGATAAAATCGCCATTAATTCAGTGGTTTTTCAATACCTGAAATCGGTTCAAGCTGAAGGGATACTGCCGCTGGGAAGTGCCTTTCCTGACAGCCAGCTGCTTTATTCGGCGAAATTAATGCAGACCTTGGGACAACGCGCCAAACAGCGACGCAGCTATGAACAAATGCCAAGTTTGCCGCCGGGTCACTATGAATTACGCAAGCTCATCGCCCAACGTTACTGCATGCAAGGGATTCCAACCGATCCATCCGATATTGTCATCACTTCAGGTGGCCTTGATGCACTCAACCTGTCCTTGCAGGCAGTCACGCAAGCAGGAGACTACATTTTATTGCAGGAAACGGTCTTTTACGGTGCCTGGCAGGCCGCTGAACGCTTGGGTTTAACCGTAATCACCATCCCCGAGCATCCCGTGCATGGGCTTGATTTGATCGCTCTGCAACAAGCCCTCAATGATTATCCGATTAAAGTCTGCCTGCTGATGCTGAACAGCCATAATCCGATTGGTTTCACTGTTAGCGATGCAATTAAAATTCAGCTTGCCGAAATCCTCCATCAGCATGAGGTTTATTTGATTGAAGATGATGTCTACGAAGAGCTGTATTATGGCCAGAAAAAACCTCTGGCTCTGAAGTCTCTGGATGAAAAGAATTTAGTGCTGCACTGTTCATCCTTCTCGAAAACCTTGGGCGCGGGCTTCCGGGTCGGCTGGGTGTATGCAGGCAAGTTTTCCGAGCATATTCAGCATTTACAGTTAATGAGTACCCTTTCCGTCAACCCGCTGATCCAAAGTACGCTCGTCGAATATCTGTCACACCGGCATTATGAAAAACATTTAAAATCCGTGCGTAAGGCGTTAAAACGACTAAAAAAACAATATCATGACTATCTTAATGAGCGCTTAGTACAGCACTGCCAAGTGATGAATTATCCTTCTGGCTATTTTTTATGGATCGAACTTCCGTCACATCTCGACAGTAATTTACTTTATCAAAAGCTGCTCAATCACAAGATCAGCGTGGCACCTGGCAGTTTATTTAATGCCACGCAGCAGAATAAGAACGCCATTCGCATCAACTGTTCTTTCGAGTTCACGCCCGGCATAACGCAGGCATTAGATATCTTGATTGCCCATATTCAAGAGTAAAAACAGATAGACTATAACAGATGGGCACTCAATCCGAATCTGTTATAGTTTATCTCTGCGATTTTGTATCTAGGCATACCGTCATCAGCTTCAGATAATCGAGTCATCTGATAAGCATGAAGAGATGTCGTGATGCAGAATGAACAACCCCCTAAAAAACCACAGAAATACGCCGACAGTTCCATTTCAGACAAAGCCTTTAAGCGCATGATTGTATGGTTTGCTCTTTACTGTAGCCTTTTTATTGTCGGGGTTATGCTGGCGATTAATGCGGATCGGATTTCCTTGGGATAATCCACCATGTTGCTTCTGAATCAATCGGGTAGCCTGTTCCCTCAAGGCTCAGAAGCCTGACAAACGCTGTTCGATGCGTGCCTGACGCTTGCAGCGTTCTGAACAATAACGGACCTCATCCCAACAGCGCTGCCATTTTTTGCGCCAAAGAAAAGGCCGTTGACAATAGGCACAGGTTTTTTCTGGTAAATGCTGTTTTTTCATGCTGTGATCAATCCCTTGAATAAATCTCAAGAACGGGCAAACCCAAAGATATTTTACCAAACGTCTCCTGACCTGTTTTGGATTTAGTCAAGAATATGTTCAGCGTTTTATGGTTTATAAGGCCAGATCAAAAGCATCTGTACAATCCATCTTTTTCATCCAACCTCTTGTCAGCGATGGCTTACACAAGCTTGAGGCATTTTCGCCTATTTCTCTACAAAGCTCTGCAGTATTCTGAACTCATAAAGGGACAGGTTGTTCCACATACATAAAATAATCATAATAATTACAGCAAAAAAGGGAAATTCAGTCCGGTCAGCGCTTATACCAAACTGAAAAACAAAGAAGCCTCAAAAGTGTTGAGGCTTCTTTGTTTGATCAAGCTACGATCGTCTGATCAGTGTCAATCGCTTGATGTATTGAGCTGTTATACACCGTAGAACAATTAGTAAAAGGTTTTAAAACGTGTGTCATCGGCAATAAAGTCTTTTTCACCCGCCGCTGCTTCGACCGAACCAAATACCAATTGTGCACGTAATTTCCAGTGGGCAGGGATGCCAAATCGTTCTGCGACTTGTTCATCGACAATCGGGTTGTAATGCTGTAGAGAGGCCCCTAAACCTTGTTCCGATAGCGCCATCCAAACTGCAAACTGGGCAATCGCCGTAGAGTGTTCTGACCAGATTGGGAAATTGTCCGCATATGCTGCAAATTGTTCCTGTAAGCTTTTCACCACATTTTGATCTTCAAAGAACAGAACTGTCGCAAAACCGGCAGCAAAGCTGTCAATTTTATCGCTGGTAGCCTGAAAATTCTCAGCGGGTACGATCTGACGCAACTTTTCCTTCACCATATCCCAGAAATCTTGATGGGCTTGACCAAACAGGTTCACGACCCGCGAAGACTGTGAGTTAAATGCTGATGGACCTAAGCGAACCGCCTGACGGATGGTTTGATCCAATGCTTGTGGCTGCTGACTCACGTTTTTACCAATACGATAAATGGTACGGCGCTGTGCTAACTGCTCTAGAAAAGTCGCTGATTGTGCCTGGTCTGGGGTTTGTTTTGAACTAAAAATTTGAGCTAAGAATGACATGGGTCTGCTCCTGTGGCTATTCTGTGTCGTGAGATTCTCACTGAGTATGTCGCTATCTTAATCGTTATCCCTGATGTAACCTATCCTCTATTTTTAGACACAGCATTGCATTTTTAGAACGATTACAGCGCACTAGTGTATAGATTTTGCTGTCTCACCCAGTATTCGGTCTATCGACAAACAGCGCTGCGCAAAATAAGGCAGCAGGCCGAGGTTCAGAATATCCGCAATCACCCAAAACCGTGTACGGATAGAAAAATATTGATCCGCATCAACCAGACTAATCTGCAAGGTTTGACTACGAAAATAACACGCTTCAAGCGCCGGTTTAATTGGCTTTAATGTGGGTTGAGCTAAACCAACACACAAATGTCCCATGCGATCAGGCAATTGCAATGACCGGGTTTCTCCCAGCGCTAACTGAGCGACCAGTTCCCCATCAAAAAACACATACAGTGGCCAACCACGTGCAAGAGTGTTCTGTAACAGTCCAGCACAACGATGTAAGGTAATCTGCATAGCGGTTCTGGGTCTATTTGGATGTTTTTATCATGACCTTCGTGCTCAGGCCATGGTCTTAATGGTGACTTGAAAACGCTTCAGTGAGTAAAAGAAGAAGCAGCAACCAATCACCAGTAGCCATAAAAATGAACTCCATACCACTTCGATACCGGCACCACGGAATAAAATGGCTTGCCCGAGCTGCACCAGATGGGTCGTGGGCGCCAGTAACATAATGTTCTGCACCATCTCCGGCATGCTTTCCCGAGGGGTCATCGCACCCGATAGCATTTGCAGTGGAATCAGGGTCATGATCATCAACAAGCCAAATTGCGGCATGCTTTTCGCTACCGTCGCCATAAAAATTCCCATTGATGTGGTGGCAAACAGCGATAAGGCAGCGCCACACAAAAAGAGGGGGATGGAACCTTCAATCGGTACATTCAGCAGATCACGCACCACAAATTGTAAAGAGGCTGATGCTGCCAGCAACACCACCAATCCCATCGACCAGACTTTTGCCAGCATGATTTCAGTGGCCGTTACCGGCATGACCAGCAAATGCTCAACAGTGCCATGTTCACGTTCGCGGATCAGTGCTGCGCCCGTGAGAATGATGGAAAGCATCGCCACATGGTTAATGATTTCCATCAAACTGCCAAACCAGGCCTCTTCCAGCCCGGGATTAAAACGGGCACGCAAAGTCAGCTCAACTGGCAAAGTCGTCTCCTGGCGGTGTCCCTGCACAAATTCGTTGACCTCGGCATGGACAATTTGCTGAATATAGCCACTGCCGGTAAAGGCCTGGCTCATCCGGGTGGCATCCACATTCAGCTGCAATTGCGGATGATGCCCCGCTAAAACCTCTTGCTGAAAATTCGGTGGAATATTTAGGGCAAAGGTATACAAACCGGCATCCAGGGCTGGGTCAACTTGATTCAGATTAATCAGCTGGGGGGGATTAAATTGCGGGGGATAAAAAGCAGACACGATCCGGTTGGACAATGGCGACTGATCTTCATCAACAATCGCGATGGCAGCTTCATTCAGCGTTTCCGGCATGGCTGTGGCTGCCGTATAAATCCCGATACTAAACGTATAAATAATCAGAAACAGCATCATCGGGTCACGCCACAGGCTCCACAACTCCTTAACCCCAAGATGATAGATATTCGCCAGCTTCTGTCGGATCATACTAATGCTCCTGTTTCTTGAGCAGTAAAATCGCAATGCCGATTACCACCGGAATTGCGGCACAAAGTGCCCAGATCGACTGATATAAATCCTGAAAGGTTAGTGCCTTATTAAACACCCCACGACTGATCATGATCATATAGGTCGCAGGATACAAATCCCCAATCACCCGTGCCGCCCCTTCAAGTGAAGACACCGGATTGGTCAGGCCGGAATATTGCGCTGCGGGTATCAGGGTACCGAGCATGGCAAAAAACATAGCGGCAATTTGGCTTTTGGTAAGCGCCGAAGCCAGTAAGCCCATCCCCGTCGAGATCACGATGAATAACAGTGTCGCTAGTGTCAGGGTCAGAAAACTGCCTGTCATTGGCACCCCAAAGACAGTGACGGCTAGCAGCCACATCAGCAGAAAATTGGAAAAGGCCAAAGCGATATAAGGCAGCTGTTTACCCAACAGGAATTCGGTACGGGTGACGGGTGTCACGTACAGATTGATAATCGAGCCCAGCTCTTTTTCCCGTACCACAGCCAAGGCGGTCAGCATGGCTGGCAACATGAGAAGCAATAAGGGAATCACCGCAGGAACCATGGCGGGCAGGCTGCGCACATCCGGGTTATAACGGAAACGGGTTTCTATTGAAATGGCTGCAGTCGGCAATACGCCCTGCCGTGCTTGTGCCTGTTCTAGCAACCAGGACTGATGAATCCCCTGAACATAGCCTTGGACGGTTTCTGCACGCATCGGCATGGCGCCATCAATCCAGGCACCGATTTCAACATTCTGACCACGGGCCACATCCCGGGCAAAACCCGGTGGGATTTCCAGAGCCAGCGCCAGCTCGCCACTGCGCATCCGTTCATCCATGTCTTGATCATCCCGGATCGGTGCATGTTCAATAAAGTAGCGTGACCCGGACAGGCTCAGTGCATAGTTCTGGCTCAGACTGCTCTGGTCATGATCGAGTACCGCATAACTGAGATCCTCAACATCCAGGCTAATACCGTAACCAATCACAAACATCAGGATGATCGAACCCAGTAATGCCAAGGTAGAACGGACCGGATCACGGCGCAGTTCCAGCGTTTCTCGCCAGGCGTAACTCAGCATACGCAGCGGACTAAACAGTTGGCGTTTTGATGCAGTAGTGATGTCTGACGAACTCAGAGTAGTGCTTTCTTGATCCTGCAGATGCAGACTGCCCGCTCCCGCTTCCAGCAGATAGCCAATAAATGCCTGCTCCAAAGTTTCGACACCCCGTTTTTCGATCAGGGCCTGAGGTTGATCACTGTCAAGCACCTGTCCGGCATGCATCAGTGAAATACGATCACAACGCAATGCTTCATTCATGAAATGGGTGGAAATAAAAATGGTGACCTTGTCCTGTCGGGATAAATGCACCAGCAAACGCCAGAAATTATCCCGTGCCACTGGATCCACACCCGACGTCGGCTCATCCAGAATCAGGATTTCCGGCTGATGCACCATCGCCACAGCAAGTGACAAACGCTGTCGGATCCCCAGAGGTAACTTTTCCGGTAGCTCATCCTGCACATTTTCCAGGTCAAAGCGTTGTAACATCTCCGCCACGCGCGGGGTGATCTGCTCAGAAGGCACATGAAACAAGCGGGCGTGCAGCACCAGATTTTGCCGTACCGTGAGTTCTCCATACAAAGAGAAAGACTGCGACATATAACCGACGCGTTGCCGGGTTGCCAGATCATGCCCATCAACCGGTTTGCCAAAAAGCCAGGCTTGACCTTCAGTGGCCGGCAACAAACCGGTCAACATTTTCATGGTCATGGTTTTGCCACAGCCATTGGATCCCAAAAACCCGAAAATTTCACCTTGCTGCACTTTGAAGTTGACGTGATCGACTGCAGTGAAATCCCCGAAACGGATGGTCAGATCTTTCGCCTCAATGGCATAGGACGCTGTCGATGACAGTTCCAGTGCCGGGATTTCTACGGGTTGATAGCCCTTTTTTTTCTCTTCTGGTAACAGTTGGATAAACGCTTCTTCCAACGACTGGCTCTGGGTCGAGGCCAGAAGATCAAGGGGTGTTCCGGTAGCCAGAACCCGGCCTGCGTCCATTGCTACCAGCCAGTCAAATCCTTGTGCTTCATCCATGTAAGCGGTTGCCACGATTACACTCATCTGTGGTCGGGTCTGACGGATCCGCTGGATCAGTTGCCAGAACTGTGCCCGTGCCAGTGGATCCACCCCGGTCGTGGGTTCATCCAGAATGAGCAAGTCAGGATCATGGATCAGGGCACAGCACAGCCCCAGTTTCTGTTTCATCCCGCCAGAAAGCTTTCCAGCCGGGCGGTCTAGAAAAGGATATAAACCGGTACTCTGGGTTAGATCATCAATACGTTTGCGCCGTTCGGCACGGTCATGACCAAATAGCCGGGCAAAAAATTGGAGATTCTCCTCAACCGACAGGGTGGGATAGAGATTTTTACCCAGCCCTTGTGGCATATAGGCAATGTTCGGACAAATCATTTCACGATGATGGCGATGTGACATATCACCGCCGAGCACAATGACTTGGCCCTGCTGCACCTTGCGTGCACCGGCCAACAGGGCCAACAGACTGGACTTGCCCACCCCGTCTGGGCCAATCAGCCCAACCATTTTCTGGGCAGGAATCTGCAGGTCAATCGCATCCAGTGCCTTGACCCGTGCGTACTGCAAGCTAACCTGCTGCAGCTCGACCACAACAGAGGGCAAGATCATCATTGCACCTTACGTGACAGCTGAGCCGGCCAGGCCAGCTTTGGATCGAGCTTGATCCAGGCCACCCCGGGCAAACCGGTTTTGACCTGAGTCATGTACTTTTGCAAAACCGCTTGGTCTACCTGAGCTTTAACCCGAAACATCAGCTTTTGCCGCTCGCTCTGGGTTTCCACAGTCTTCGGGGTGAACTGGGCCGTATCGGCCACATAAGACACTTTGGCAGGAATAACCACATTCGGTGCGGCATCCAGCACAATCCGCACTTCAGTGCCAATCGCTACTTGTCCCACCACAGTTTCGGGCAGGAAAAAGGTCATATACACATTGGACAGGTCAATCAGGTTCAGTACCTTGCCACCTGCTGCAATCATTTCACCTGGCTCGGCGATGCGGTACTGCACCCGAGCTTTTAACGGTGCTTTAAGTTGGCTGTCATCAAGATCAAACTGGATACGTTGGATGGTGGCTTTCACTGCTTTCACGGCAGACTCAGCACCAATCACCTGTGCCTGTGTCGCCTTAATCGCCGCATCGGCACTGGCCACCTGTGCCTGAGCCGTATTCAATGCAGCAATCGCACGCTGCACATTGGATCGGTCATCATCTAGCTGCTGTAAGGAGGATGCGCCTTCTTTGGCCAGAATTTCAGTACGTTTCAACCGGCGCTGCGCCGCATTCAGTTCAGTTTCGCGCTGTGACACCATCGCCAACATCGCAGCTTTGTCACTTTGCCGCATCGCCACCTGTGCCTGTGCTGTCAGTACAGCATTCTCTGCCTGCTGTTGCTGGGCTTGGGCTTCATTGAGCTGGGCTTCAAGCGAAGAAACTTTAATTTTCGCCAGGATCTGACCGGCCTCCACAAACTCACCTTCTTTGACCAAGACCTGCTCTAACTGTCCGGGTAATTTACTGGCGATATCAATTTCAGTCGCTTCAATCCGGCCATTACCACTAATGAGCCCCTGCGTATCGGGCTGCTGGAAGCGTTGCCAAAGGTAATACCCAAGCAAGATCAGCACCAAAACAGCCGCTATGGGCCAAAGCAGTTTTTTTATTTTCATGAGCTTCTCTTTGTTTGTCTCATTGAAGCCTATACCCGATGAGTCAGGCTGATATCACCACCTAAAGCCAGATATAACGCGACTTGGTTTTTCAGTAAAGCGCTTTGTACTTCCACAGCCTGCTGTTCTGCGGCCAGCAAACTGCGCTGGGCATCCAGCACTTCGAGATAAGTGACCGCACCATTGTCATAGCTGAGTTGTGCCAGCCGCACCCGTTCACGGAAAGCCTTTAAACCCTGGCCTTGAATCTGCAATTGCCGGGTCAGCCAATCTTCATTCTGCAAGGCATCACGGACTTCGCGAAACGCGTTTTGAATGGTTTTTTCATATTCCTGCACCGCCATCTGCTGACGAACCTGTGCCAGATTCAGATTGGCCTTTAAACGGCCAGCGGTAAAAATCGGGATGCTGATACTCGGTGCAAACTGCCACAACTGACTCTGGGGCTGGAATAAACCCTCCAGTTCACCACTGGCTGTCGCAAAGCCACCAGTCAAACTGATACGGGGAAAAAAGGCCAAACGGGCTGCCTGAATATTGGCACTTTGTGCCTGTAACTGATATTCAGCTGCCCGCAAATCAGGCCGGTTCAGCAGTAAATCCGATGGTAAGCCCACTGCCTGCGCTTGATGTGCCCATTGAATTTGGCTTAATGGCGTGGGTCGGGTGAGCTGAACAGGCCGCCCCACCAACTGGATCAGCAAATTCTGCTGACTGGCACGGGCCTGCTGTAACTGTGCCAGCAAATTCTGCGCATTGCTCAGTAGGGTCTGAGCCTGCGTATATTCCACCTTGGAACCTGAACCGACGTCATAACGGCGCTTAAAGATGCGTACCGAATTTTGATAACTCCCTACTGCATGCTCAGCCAGTTCAACCCGCTGATCCAAAGCACTTAAATTCAGATACACCGAAGCCACTTGGGCAATCAGGCTGTTCTGTACTGCGATCTGATTGGCCTGCTGGGCCATAAACTGCTTGAGTGCTGCCTGTTTCAAACTGCGGATACGCCCCCAGAGATCCAGCTCCCAACTTTGCAGCCCAACCCCAACCTGAAACTGGTTGGCAATATATGACTGTCCAAGAGGCGACAAGTCAGCAGGCACCCGATTACGGCTAAAATCAGTACCCAAGCCCAACTGCGGATACAGTTCAGCTCGCTGAATTCCATACATGGCCTGAGCTTCAGCGACCCGTAGTGCAGCAAGCTGCAAATCCTGATTATGCTGCAAAGTTTGCTGCAGTAACTGTTGCAACACCGGATCGGTAAAATAGGTTGACCAACTCAAGCGCTGTACAGGCTGACTGGGCATGTCGGTAAACTGGGCAGGCAGCTGGATATCAGCACCCGTTTCCGGCATTTGCAAGACCTGACAACCGGTAAGTGACAGTACCCCCATCACCAGAATAGGTCTAACAGGTCCAGCTACAAAATGACCAGGAATGTTTTTTATCTTATTTTTCATGCTGTTGTCTTTATTTTTTAATGCTTAAATGAAGCAGCAAGTTATCGCGTATTGATGATTATTTGCACTATAACAAATTTGAAGCCAGATGCCGCCTGCAATTTCACTCGACGATGTGTCAGCCCTACAGATTTTTATGACTTTTCATGCAACAGAAGACTCATCCCATCATGAGACAGAAGATGAATCGGCCTGTCGCATCTGACGAAAATCATAACGGTCGATGGCAAGAATCAGACTGCCATACATAATGCCAAAAAGTACACAGCCGGGCCATGACCAATGTGCCCAGGCATACACCGTACACAGCGATCCCAATGCCGCCCCAGAGAAATACAGAGTCATATAAACGGCATTAATGCGGGAACGTGCATGGATGGAAATCCGGTAAACCAAGTTCTGGTTCAGCACGTGAAATGCTGTCAAACCGAAATAACACATCAATACCCCAAGTGCATACAGACCAAGATTCATGCGGGCAAATGCCAACGGAATCCAGCCGAGTAACAACAGACTGCTACATAAGATAGCAACGAAGTTTTCTTTCCCCTGCCCGATGGTTTTACCTGACCAGCGTGTGGCAAAAATTCCAATCACGCCCAACAAACCGAACAACCCGATCTGGAATTCATTAAACAGATATGGAGGATTGGCCAGGATAAAGGTCATTGTGGTAAAGATCATGGCCAAAATCCCAAAACCCAATCCGCCCGCAATGCCACGCCGGATCAAATGTGGCTGCTGATAAGCCAGCTCGATCAAGGAACGGTAAATTCCCAGCAGTTTCAACTCCCGGTTCGGCTGGGTCGTGGGTAACTTGTGCCACATCACGACAGCAAACATCAGCGTAAATATGCCACTCAGCAAATACACATAATGCCAGGATAAAGTGGTCGAAATAAAACCGGCAAAAGTACGCGCCAGCAAAATACCCATGACCAGACCGCTCATCAGTACCCCCACAATTTCAGCACTTTTATGGGATGGGCTGAGCGTCGCAGCAAATGGAATCAGTACCTGTGCCGCGATGGAAAAAAAGGAAGCCCCCAAAGTCATGCTATACAGCAGAGCTAAACTGTCACTGAAGGAAAGTAGAATTTGCGCCGTAGCACTGAGTATCATCAGACTGATAATAAAACGTCGTTTTTCCAGCAAGTCCCCCAAGGGCACCAGAAACAGCAATCCCAAACCATAACCCACCTGAGCCAAAACCACCGTTAATGCGGCCTGTGTAGTCGTCGTATGCAGGTCTGTGGCAATCGCATAAATCAGCGGCTGGTTAAAATAGTTAGCACCGGCACATAGCCCGCAGGCCAGGGACATAATCAGCACAAAGCCGCGTGACAGTTCAGTATGGGGAGAGGCAGGTACAGCTATGGACATGCAGATTTCCTATCAATTGCAGTTCATCCTGAGGACAGATGGCATGAAATCACTATAAGCAGCGCTGTCGTATTAAACAAATAAGCAACAACGATCACATCATCATTTTTTTATATCAAGGCTGTACATACTGAATAAAACTGTCCTCTACGCACAAAGATCTGTGGACTGAATACGATGCACACCCTGCTGTTGCATACGCTGCCAGGCTTCGGCCAGCGAGCCGTTTAGGTCAATCCCTTTACAAGCATCTTCAATCACATAGGCATGAAAGCCCAGTTTTCGGGCATCCAGTGCCGTCCAGGCCACACAAAAATCAGTCGCCAAACCGACCACATATACCGTATCAATCTGACGTTCCCTCAAATAGCCTGCCAGTCCGGTGCTGGTCTGCCGGTCTGCCTCCATAAAGGCTGAATAGCTGTCAATTTGGGGATGAAAGCCTTTACGGATAATCAGCTGCGCCATCGGTAAATCCAGGTCTGGATGCAATTCCGCGTCTGCCGTGCCCTGTACGCAATGCACCGGCCAAAGCACCTGCGTACCATAAGGCAAAAGAATACTGTCATAGGGCTGTTGACCGGGATGGTTGACCGCGAAAGAAACATGATTGGCAGGATGCCAGTCCTGCGTCAGGATAATATTGTCAAAACAATGTGCTAGCTGATTTATGCAGGGAATAATTTCATCCCCCCCGGCAACGGCCAGTTGCCCGCCTGGGGTAAAGCCATTTTGCACATCGACCACGATTAACGCATCATGCTTGGACAGTTTCATAGCAGCTGATCCTTATTCAGTCATGGTCTGTATTGTTAGCATGGTCAGATGAAATCTGAAACCTCATTAATCGGCAATTTTGTCCAGCAAAAAAGCCCGCGGATGGATCGCGGGCTTTTTGCTCATGTAGGCTTGCTGCATTCAGCAAGCAATCATCATGAAGTTTCTAAACCAGATTGTGCAGGTTGAGTTGCAGCAGCCTGATTCGGCAAGCTACGTACCACCAACAACATCAGGACTGCAGACACGATGATACATGGAATCGCAGCAGAAACGACACCAGCAGCACCGAAACCAGCAGCTAATAACTGACCCGCAATTGCTGGTCCGAGCATTGCACCAACACGGCCGACTGCAGAAGCCATACCTACACCTGTTGCACGCACATTGGTTGGATACACGATACTACCAAACGCATACAGCACACCTTGGCAACCAATCACGAATGCACCTGTTAATGCCGCTGCCCAGTACATGTTGGTCAATGAAACTGCTGCATTCAAGCTGAATAGGCCAGCCGTAATACCACCGTACATCAAGATAATCACGTAGGCTTTCTTCCAGCGGTCTGTCAGCATGCCCAGGATCACCGTACCGAAAGTTGCTGCGATCATGAAGAAGAACTGTGCTGTACTGCCCTCTTTGCGGGAGAAACCAAGTTCCATAAATAATGATGGCAACCAGCTCAACATGATGTAAACCACCATCAAGGTCAAGAAATAGCTACCCCAGAGCAGCAAGGTACGCACACGGTTTTCGCTGTTAAACAGGTCTTTGAAAGAACCCTGTGGCTCAGCCGCTTGCTGTTTGTCCTGCGCTTTCAAGAACTCGCGTGATTCTGGTAGCAACCACATCATCAGTGGAACTACTACGATTGGCAATAAGCCACCGAGATAGAAAATGTTTTTCCAGTTTGTACCGAAATCCAGGCTGGCAATATAGGATAAAATTGCTGCACCCACTGGCATACCACAGTACATCAGACCCACGGCACGGCCACGATTTTCAGGTCGTACCGACTCAGCAGCCAACGTAATCAAGTTTGGCATCGCAGCACCCAAGCCTGCACCGGCGAGGAAACGCACCACCAGCAAGCTGGTGAAACTGTTTACCCATACAGTACATAAGGTAAATACAGCAAAGGTGGCAACCGACCAGATCAAGACTTTTTTACGGCCAATACGGTCGGCATAACGACCGCCAATCAACGCACCCGGGAGTAGCCCCAGAATCCCTGCGCTGAAGAAAATACCCAATTGTGACTTATCCAGTGCGAAATACTCACTAATCCCTTTGGCAGCAATACCCGCAGCCTGAATATCCAGGCCTTCAATAACCGCGATCAAAAAGCAGATCGCGACAGTAATAACGGAATGTTTGTTACCTGATCTTTCCATTGGAGAATTCCTTGTTTTAATCAGTATTCAGATGAGCGAGCAATCATCTACGAAGGCCTGAACAGAATTAACTACCAATAAGTTTTAGAAAATTAAGGATTAATTCGGATGATAATGGAACTTTCTCATTTTAACTGAGCTGAAAAGATAGGCAAAAAAGCAATAAATAAAATCTGAATTCTGAGCAAAAAACTAAAGAATATGATGTGATTTCAATCACCATTTCATATTTTTATACCTAAAATAGATTTTCTAATTATATTTAAAAACAATTATTAGGATTTATTTTAGTGATCATTTAAAAAAAATTATTAGGTTTATTAATTGGCTAATTGTATGAGCTCATCTTTATAACATATAAATTTTAGATCAAAACCCACGCATTAGATACAGAAAAGCTGGTCAGATTCAAGCCAGCCTACCACTAAAGTCCAGTATTAACCGAGTTAAAAGCCTATACATCAGCGGTTTGATGGGCCTGAAAAAACCTTAAAATTTACGGATCATTAACAGCTAAACTATTTTTATTGTTACTTTTTTTAAAGTTTTAAAGCGCTTTGACTAAAGCATATTGTTCTTACCCGATTCATCAGTCATAATTTGGGTAAGCATTATTCAATAGGCATCGTCTTGTTGATACTCGCTTGAATTCAAAATACTGCAACCATCCAGCCCCCCTCTTTTCACTCTCATTCGGATGGATAAATAGGATATTTTTTTAAAATGACTCAGCAAGCACAGACCATTCAAGGCTCAATTGTCGCAATCGTCACCCCTATGTTCGAAGATGGCAGCGTAGATTGGAAGGGTCTCGAGAAGCTGGTCGAATGGCATATTGAGCAAGGCACCAACAGTATTGTCGCGGTAGGTACCACAGGCGAAGCCTCTACCTTAAGCATGGCTGAACACACCCAAGTGATCAAAGAAATCATTCGTGTGGCCAACAAACGTATCCCTGTCATTGCCGGTACGGGTGCAAACTCAACCCATGAAGCGATTGAACTGACTCAAGAAGCAAAACAACTGGGCGCGGATGCTGCACTTTTAGTGACACCTTATTATAACAAACCGACCCAAGAAGGCTTATACCAGCATTATAAAGCCATTGCAGAAGCCGTTGATCTGCCACAGATTCTGTACAATGTACCAGGCCGTACCGGTGTGGATATGCTGAATGAAACAGTGATCCGTTTGGCCGATATTCCACAAATCGTCGGGATTAAAGATGCTACAGGTGATGTTCCGCGTGGCCAGCAACTGATCGAAGGCCTGCAAGGCAAGAGCATGACCGTTTACTCGGGTGATGACGCCACAGCATATCAATTGATGGGTTTAGGCGCGAAAGGCAACATTTCTGTGACTGCCAACATTGTGCCAAAAATCATGAGCGAGATTTGTGCTGCTGCGCTTGCAGGAAATGCCACGCTGGCAGAAGAACTGAATAATAAGGTTGCAAATTTACACAATATTCTATTTTGTGAATCCAACCCGATTCCGGTGAAATGGGCACTCCATGAAATGGGCATGATTGGTACCGGCATCCGTCTACCATTGACGCCACTTGCAGAACAATACCGCACACCATTACGCGAAGCACTTCAAGCCGCAGGTGTGATTTAATATAAGAGCACAACATTATGCAATTACGTACTGGTTTAACCCTTGCACTTTCAGTTTTTAGCTTAGCGGGTTGTAGTCATCTGGCCATTAATAACGGCTCGCTGGATTACAAATACACCACAACACTTGAACCGCTAAAATATCCTGAAGGTGCGTTAGTGCGACCAGTGACACCATTGTACCCTGCGCCACTGGTCGAACCACTGGCGTTACAGAATGCTCCAAACTACAGCAATGCACGCGGCAACCGTTTTGAAATGCCACGTCCAAATGCTGCACAAATCAACAATACCGTATCTGAACAGAATGATACGGTTGGGCGTCCGCAGCTGGTCACCGACGGAAATCAAAATCCGTTGCTTAAAATCGAAGGAAATTCTGCTACAATTTGGCAATATACACTTGCCACCCTCAGTAGCCTTAACTATACCATCGTTGGCCAAAGCAAAAATGGGTATGAAGTCACCCTGAAGCTCGATAACCAAACCTATGTGTTAAGACTGACGTCTGTTGGTTCAAGTCATAATCTAGCGGTCTTCAATGTTGACAACAGTTTTGCCGAGCGCGAAAAAGCTGCGGAATTGCTAGCCCAGATTTATCAAAATTGGCCAGCCTAGTCATTAGGCATATTTTTGAAAAAGGTTCCCCCATGTTAAAACAAGCCTTGCTCTATACTGGTAAAGCAAAATCTGTTTATGAAACAGACTCTGCCGACCACCTGATTTTAGTCTTTCGTGATGATGCCTCTGCGTTCAATGGCGAAAAGATCGAACAACTAGATCGCAAAGGCAAGGTGAACAACCGCTTCAATGCCTTCATCATGGAAAAACTGGCAGCAGCGGGTATTGAAACTCACTTTGAAAAACTGCTAACACCAAATGAAGTGTTAGTGAAAAAACTTAAAATGATTCCGGTTGAATGTGTCATCCGTAATTATGCTGCGGGTTCATTGTGCCGCCGCCTCGGTGTAGAAGAAGGTAAAGAACTGACTCCACCAACATTTGAATTGTTCTTTAAAGATGATGCGTTGGGCGATCCAATGGTCAACGAATCTCAAGCAATCGCTTTGGGTTGGGCAACAGCTGAACAGTTGGCTCAAATGAAAGATCTCACTTATAAAGTGAATGAAGTGCTCAAAGATTTGTTCGACAAAGGCAACATGCTGCTTGTTGACTTTAAACTTGAATTCGGTGTGTTCCACGACCGTATCGTATTGGGTGATGAATTCTCTCCAGACGGTTGCCGTTTGTGGGATAAGGACACCAAGAAAAAACTCGATAAAGACCGTTTCCGTCAAGGTTTAGGCGGTGTGGTTGAAGCATATGAAGAAGTGGCTGCCCGTATCGGCATCGACCTTTCAGATATCTAATCTGAATTGCTTCAAATAAAAAACCGGGTCGAATGGCTCGGTTTTTTATTGTGTTATTCACCAATTAAAATGTCTATGCGATAAGAAATCGAGGACGAAAACCCAAAAAACTGATTTAGAAACAAGTCATTTTTTTATATTCAATTCTGACATCTCTCGTCAGTCAATCTGTTTAAAACTAGCCTATTTTATATTTTTCCTGATTCCATCAGATGCTCAGGGTAGAAATCACCCTCAATTTCTGCTGATAAAAATGGGATAACTTTTAGCCATTTTTGTAAGCCATGGCGCACATGCATTTAGGGATTTTGCGGCTAGGGCAACAACTATTTTTTGCTTATGATGAAGTCATACAGGAACAGGATGTTCCGGAACAAAAAACAAAAATGATAAGTTCCAGCACCAGGAAAGTGAGGTAGAACAGCAGCCCTACCTAAGCAGTAAATACGAAAAAGCCCAACAGGACGTTGGGCTTTTTCTATTCAAAAAAATAATATTAAACTCAATATGCTATTACATAGACTGATTTAGCTGCCCAACTGATGACAGCCGACAAATACTTTATTTCTATCCACATCAAGGGACAATAGACCAGTTTCTCACAGATCTTCGAACAAAACTCAGCGTCAAAACTGATTATGTGCCGTATTGTACTTTTACTGACTCAACTGGCGGATTAAGGGTAAATGCTTTCGCACCCCCTGATCCACCAAATGCGGCATAATCGAATTAATGAGTACAAAGCCTCGCTCTGGCCAACCCAGATAAATATTTTGTTTATTCTGCTGAATGGCTTGAATAATATTCTTCGCCACAAATTCTGGAGAATCTTCTTTACCGCCCATCGCTTGCGTTAATTGTTGGGCCGCGGATGAATTCATACTGGTCTTGGTGGCACGCGGGGCCACATAGAGCACCTGCACAGCCGTATCCGCCAATTCACGTCGCAAAGCTTCCGAGAAACCACGCACTGCAAATTTGGTCGCGCAATAACTGGTGTAGCCAGCAAAACCCAATGAACCATAAATTGACCCCACATTGACAATCTTGGCCTCAGGCTGACTTTTCAGTTTTTCAATCAACGCCGAAGTCAGAATCATCGGTGTCGTGACATTTAACTGGACCAATTTTTGGATTTGCTCTGCAGATTGGTGCTCAAGCAAAGCAAAATGATTAAGCCCCGCCGCATGAATCAAGGTATTTAGATTCGCCTTTTGTGAGGCAATTTCCACGACTTTCATCAAATCCGTAGCTTGCAATAAATCAGCTTTAAGAATTTCAAGCTGTGCCGGATATTGTGCAGCGAGTGATTCTAAAACTTGGGTATTACGGGCCACAGCAAGGACTTTAGCGCCTTCTTTGCATAATGCCGCACACAGTGCTAAACCGATTCCACCGCTTGCCCCAGTCAGTAATACCTGTGCCTTGGAAAGTTGCATAATCTCGCTCCTTAAGCGGCAAATTGTTGGCTGATCTGTGGCACTTGTTCATACATTTCAGTATAAAGTTTAAACACCACTTTTGAACAATGAATGATGTCTTGCTGGTCTTTTTCATCTTGAACCTGGTTCATCAACTTCTCGAAATGTTGCATATGTGAAATGTCCAGACTGCCATGCGATTTCAGATAACTAAAGGCCTGATTCGGCAATTTTAGATGCTGCTGGATTTTATCCGCAGCTTCTGTCGCAACCGATACACTGGTTCCTTCCAGTACATTCACCATACCAAACAGGGCAATTGGATTGACACGACGGACTTGGTCAAACAAAAAGGCCACCATCAGTTCGATTGGCAAGCTTGGGCGGCTGTTTTTGACCTGTTCAGGATCAACACCACAGGCTTTCAGGTCATTTAAGATCCATTGTTCATGACCCGCTTCTTCTTCAATATATTCACAAATCGCCGGCTGCAACCAGGACAAACGCTCTGGCAAATTTGCTCCTGCAGCCATCATCAACGGTACGGTAAAACGCACATGATGATAAGCTTGGGTTAAAAATGCGCAATATTGTTCTAAAGAGAGCTGTGACTTGAGCGCATCTTGAATCACCGACGTAGCTAAAAGAGTTTGACGTTGCTCTGCTGTTGCTTGCTGTAATTTGTCGAAGAATTTCATCATTGTATTCCTAAATTTAAATAAAATTATGTTGAAAGCGTTGGACAATCGCCTCACGTTTGAGCCGTCCATTAGAGGTCGCGAGCTGGTTCTGAGGACTAAAAGGTTCAGCCAAGCGGACCCAATGCTTGACCTGGGCATAGTCAGGAAGCTGGGCATTTGCACGCTCAACCACTTGGGCAATCTCCTGATCGGTGGCATTGGCTTGAACAGGCCAAAGCAAGGCATAGTTTTCCGGCAAAGCCTCTCCATAAACGAAGGCTTGGGCAATCACACCGGTTTGGCTCAACAAGCTTTCCACCCATTCCGGATTGACGTTACGACCAAAACTAGTAATAAACTGATGTTTTTTCCGGCCGTGAATATATAAATAGCCCTCTTGATCAAAATGACCCAAATCTCCGGTTGGCCAATAGGCATCCGGTTGATTTTCAGCATTCAGATAGCCCAGACAGCGGTTGCCCGCCACCAGAATTTCTCCATCTTCCGCAATTTTGACCTGCACATGCGGTAAAGGTTTACCGACACTGCCCGCTTTACTTTGTTGCAAGGTATTCAGCGCCACCACCGAAGCACATTCTGATAACCCATAGCCTTCAAAGACCGGCAAGCCGCTGGCTTTGGCCTGTGCCAAAAGATCCGGATTGACATGCCCGCCACCCACCGCAACAAAGCGGAAATCTTGCGGATTTAACGCTTTGTTTTGCACAGCTTGGGTCAAAACACTCAAAATCTGTGGCACCAGAATCACACTCTGCGGTTTGGACTGCTGCAAATACTGGCTAAATTGTGCAAGGTTCAGCCCGCTTGCACCTTGCAAGCCCAATACCGCTGCTGGTGCCAATTCAACCGAGCCACCACGGAGTAAAATGGCATAACAGCCAATATTTTCGAGTAAGACCGCAAGTGGCATGATCGCCAAATGATGTTGCGGATCATTCGGGGTAATCGCTTCACTTAAGGCTTTTGCCACACGCAGAATCTGTCCGCTACTTAAACAAACCGCTTTCGGCTGTCCTGTGGTTCCGGAAGTAAACGTCAGTTTCTGAGTACCTTCAGGGAGTTCAACGGAAGAACACGTCTGCCGTTTCCAGAACTCGCCAGCATGGATAAATGCATTCTCGGCTTCAAACAGAAAAAAGTCCGCAGGTGCAATCACCGTATCGGCTTGAGAAATGTCCAGACAATAATGTAATTGTGAAGCTGAGAAAAATGGCGGCAACAAAATGCTGGGAATGTCGGCCAGTAATAAAGCCAAATCCCACAACATAAAATCGACTGAATTCTCTAGATACAACGCAACTGTACCAACCTGAGCCTGCTCTAGTTTGCGCTGACGATCAAAAACCTCCTGCAACAAGGTGGCGTAATTTACCTGTTGGGTCTGATCCTGCAAGGCAATCGCTTGTGGCTGTTGTTGTTGGTATTGCTGCAATTGGGCGATAAATTGTTTCACCTCAGGCGACATCATCAATATTCTCCTCAAAAGCTGCTAAACCCAGTAAAGGAAATACGCCTAATTGATTGAGGTTAAGCGCACATTGCTTCACGTCCGCAGCAAAAACATGCGGCTGAAAAGAATAATAGTTCCCCCAATCCTGCTGCCCCTGCTCCAAACGTGCAGGATCAGCGTCCTGTAAGGCGAGCGGGCTCAAGCCGAGTTTCTTAAAACTGTTGATCAGGTGATGATGTCCGGTAAACGCCACCCATTGATAATGATTATGAGCCAGTAACCAGGTAAGAAAAATAATGATCAGTCTGGAACTACCATGATGGATGCCCGATAAATTCCCAACTTCAACCATCTGTGGACGTGCAAAGGATTTACCGGTTTTTTCACTAATAATATTTTGAATCGGTTGATCTAAATATTGTTCTAAAAAAAGTGCTGGCTCTGTGGCGAAACGTAATCCGACCACCGCCTGACAGCTATTGTTCTGATCAAAAATCGCTAAAAAATAAGGTAAAAATTGATGAATATTGGCATGATAAATCGCCTGAAAACGTTGTTGAATAAAATGTTCACAATCGTTTCGCAGAAAATGTGCCTGATCCACAAAATAGACCTTAAAGCGCTTTTCTCGATCTTGAAACTCGATTGGAAACTGCTGTTTGAATAAGGTCATTCGAACCATCCTTATACCCGATGCAAACGAGTATTCGGCTCGAAACTGAAATGAATCTTAAAAAAGCAGCACTCAAATGTGTCTAATTATTATCCTTTTGTAAGAATTACGTTTTGCAGTTTACATTTTTTGTCGCGATTCAGGCGTGGAGGGGCAGGATTTGAGTCCAACAGATCATGCCCACCTCCGCATAGAAACACTTTTATTGCTGCTGTTGCTGCTGCATCCAACGACGCTGTTGCAAACGTTCAGCTTCAACTTCGCGTTTGTTTCGTGCTGACTCATACAGCTTGGTACCTTGCAGCTCAGGCGGTAGATACTCTTGCAGTACAAAGTGCTCCGGATAATCATGAGGATACAGATAATCTACGCCGTAACCTTGCTGTTTCATCAATTTGGTAGGTGCATTACGCAAATGTAACGGTACCGGCAAATTGGCTGTTTTCTCTGCGAGTGCCAAGGCACGGTTAATCGCCAGGTAGGTACTGTTACTTTTCGGGCTGGTCGCCAGATACACGGCCGTCTGGCCGAGGGTAATCCGTGCTTCCGGCATCCCCACCGCCTGCACGGAACGGAAGCACTCACCTGCTAGCAATAAAGCGTTTGGATTGGAATTACCAATATCTTCAGAGGCGGCAATCAGCATACGGCGCGCAATAAAAACCGGATCTTCACCACCTTTCAGCATGCGAGCCATCCAGTACAAGGTAGCATCTGGATCACTGCCACGAATCGATTTGATAAATGCCGATGCCAGATCGTAATGCTGCTCACCCGACTTGTCATAACGGGCAATATTCTGCTGTGCAACTTTCACCACAATCGCATTCGTAATGTGGTTTTCCATATCGGGTTCAAAGGTGCTAGCAATCAGATCTAACAGATTCAGTGCCTTACGTGCGTCTCCCGCCGCAAACTGAATAAGCGCGTCGTATTCCTCAATCTGGATATAACGTTCTTTCAGAAAAGCGTCATTTTGCAGGGCCTTATTCAACAAGGTCTGGATTGCTTCCGCATCCAAACTGTTTAAAGTATAAACTTGGCAACGTGACAACAACGCACTGTTTACTTCGAAAGAAGGGTTTTCGGTCGTGGCGCCAATCAGGGTAATTTTGCCTTTCTCGACAGCATTCAGTAAGGCGTCCTGCTGGGATTTATTAAAACGGTGAATCTCATCGATAAACACCACAGGCGTCAGTAAATCACCACTCTCAGCAATCACTTCGCGCAGTTCCTTTACGCCGGTATTTAACGCGGACAGGCTGACAAAAGGACGATCAACCGCTTGGGCCAGCAGCAAAGCAATTGTGGTTTTCCCCACCCCAGGCGGCCCCCAGAAAATAATCGAAGGCAAATGCCCCTGATCGATCATTTGTCGTAATGGTGCCTGTGCACCCAGCAAATGCTCCTGCCCGATAATTTCCGATAAATCACGAGGGCGTAAACGTTCAGGCAATGGAATATGAGTATCTGACATGGTCATGATTCGTGCTGGCGATAGGATTAGTCTATTTTGTTATGGGCGAATCTACAATCGCAAATGGTGCAAAGCCCGAAGCTGTTAGCATCCCAATAGACGCCTTGACTGTAAAGGGTTAACGTACCCAACGCACTACGTAGTCTTCGATGTCTTCTTCGTTGATTGTATTTTCCGGAATACAACGTCCAGCTGCCGATTTCTTGGCCTTAATGACACTCTGTCGAGAACCGGTATTGAGGTAATGCCAGGAAGGCAGATTTTTACCTTCGTTCAGGCGCCGATAAGCGCAGCTTGGGGGTAACCAGTGAATGGTGGCTAATTTTTCCGGGGTTAGCTGTATACAGTCAGGTACCTGTTGCTGCCGCTGTACATAGTCCTGACAACGGGCGGTCTGGCAATCCAAGAGTTTACACGCCACCTTGGTATAAGCCACCTCTGCGGTGTCTTCATCTTCTAGCTTGACCAGACAGCATAAACCACAGCCATCACACAGGGCTTCCCACTCAGCATCATTCAGCTGTTCGAGGGTATATTTTTTCCAGAATTGTGGACGAAGTGGGCTGGACATGGGCATGTAGATCAAGACATCAAAGCAGCGATTATAGCAGTTCCACCCTCTTCTGAGCGTGTTCCAGTGCACTTAACCCCTCTTACAAATTGCTCACTTATCTTTATAAAACGGATACTTTATAAACAAAAAGCTCATATCGGGTGCATAACCTCGTGCCTATACTGAATTTACATGAATAAAAATATGGAGATACGCCATGTTTCGTTGGGCTATTATTTTTGCTGTGATTGCACTGATTGCAAGTCTGCTAGGTTTTGGTGGTGTCGCAGGCTTATCCAAAGATTTTGCAGTAGTATTGTTAGTCATCGCGGTCATCCTTGCGATTGTCGGCTTTGTTTCTCGTGGTAGGGTCTAGATCCTACCTCGCAGCGTGTTATTTAAAAAAGAAGGATAACTATCCTTCTTTTTTTATGTCCATTAGGGTCTGTTGACATTTACTGTTCATAATTAAACCTATAGAGGTAGCCATAAAAATATACAGGCTAAAGCAACAGAACTTTGATAATTTCTTTTGAGCTTGTCATATCGAGTAGCTATTCCTCTAAACTGCTTTAACCTACAAAACATATTTTCAACTAAATGCCTGATTTTATATAAATACCAGTCCATATG
>NZ_JAQIHG010000027.1:0-28711 GCF_035916735.1 Acinetobacter minutum | reverse complement strand
GGTAGTGTGGGGTTACCCATGTGAGAGTAAGTCATCGCCAGCTCATTATTCTAAAAACCCCCGCCATTAAATATGGTAGGGGTTTTTTACTTTGTAGCGGAAAGTTAATAGATCATTACAATGAAAATAAAAGGAGAAAGGTAAAATAGGAGCTCATAAAAATTATAAGGAAATAAAAAGATGGCTTTTGCTATAAGTCGGAGGGATATAGAAAGATTAAAGTCGGTATCTTATGAGGAAGTGCGTTTGACTCTGAAATCAGGTGATCTGATTTTTGCCTCAGGTGATTACTTGGTATCCAAAGCAATTCAAAAGGTGACCCATAGTCCCTGGAGTCATGTAGCGATTATTATTAGAGTTGAGGAAATTGACCGAATTTTACTCCTTGAGAGCGTTGAAGATATGGGAGTAAGAATTGTTTCCTTATCTAAATATTTACATACCTATGAAAATAATAGGCCTTATAAAGGCAAAATCATTGTGGCACGTTTAAACATTAGTCAAGCTATTAATATCGCGAAATTATCAAGTTTTGGTATTGATGAGCTGACGAAGCCATACGATCGTGATGAAATTTCAAGAATTCTAGCGAGGGTGGCATTAGATAAAGGTAAGAAAAAAGTAGATGGTGAATAAATATGCTCCGAACTGGTATATGAGTGTTTTTTACAGACCGGTATTGAATTTAAGTATAATCGTCTAGGATTTATTAGTCCTCAAGATATTTGGCTCGATTCGAGAATAGAGCTTTTTGAGCGAATTTTATAAACTCAACAAGAACTTATGTCCTCAATGATTAACGCATTGTACGTTACGGAGAGCAGTATTATTTTAATATGGATTTTCTAAGACTTTATTTTGCGATTGTTTCGGTAAACTCCAGTGGTTCTTTAGCTAAAAAATGAGGTCATTTCATTATGCAAATTCATTCTTTTTCTCCCCTGTCTGAAGATGATGAAGAACTCCATCTTCCTGAACTTGTGTACTGGGCTTCATTAGGGGATCTTGAACGGGTGGCACAGCTCTTATCTCAAGGGGTGGATCCGAACCAGATAGATGATGAAGGCTATAGTGCATTACAGGCAGCTGCTGAAAATGATTCTCTGGATGTGGTAAAGCTGTTGATTGGTAAAGGCGCAGATATAAATTATAAAAGCCAATATACAGCACTCGAGCTGGCAAAAATGGCGGGTAATACAGAAGTTATTGAATATCTACAAAGTTTATAAAACTGAAATTGGTCATGATCAATATTCATTGGGTCTTTTAGCTTAAGCATTATTTCTGGATTACTTGTGAAATTTTCAGATGAAGTCTTATTGTGTTGAGTGAAGCAGATCCCTGCAATCTGCTTATAATGAGAATAATTCTATATGAAGTCGAATAAGGATATAACATGTCAACTGATGCACAATTTCCAACACCAGCTAATTTAGGCATTGCCGTTTATTCAAATAATGCAGAAGCAATTGGCAATACCCCACTGGTTCGTCTGAACCGTATTATTCAGAGTGGGGCAACTGTCCTGGCAAAAGTAGAGAGCCGTAATCCAGCCTTTTCAGTGAAATGCCGTGTCGGTGCAGCGTTAGTTGCTGATGCGGAAAAGCGGGGTGTACTTAAGCCAGGTATGCATATTGTTGAACCTACCAGTGGGAATACAGGGATCGCTTTGGCTTTTGTTGCGGCTGCGAAAGGATATCCGATTACCTTGACTATGCCGGCCAGTATGAGCCTGGAACGTCGTAAAGTGCTTAAGGCATTAGGTGCCAATCTGGTATTGACTGAACCTGCAAAGGGGATGAAAGGGGCTGTGGATGAAGCAGTGCGGTTAGCGACAGAACAACCGGATGTGTATTTCTTGCCGCAGCAGTTTGAAAATCCAGCGAATCCGCAAATTCATCAGGAGACTACAGGACCGGAGATCTGGCAGGCGACTGCTGGAAAAGTCGATATTTTGGTTTCGGGTGTGGGTACAGGCGGAACGATTACAGGGATTTCACGCTATTTTGAGCAGAACCAGAATCAACCTATTTATTCTGTCGCAGTTGAACCAGCAGAATCTCCAATCATCACTCAGACTCGAGCCGGTGAATCGATCACCCCTGCAGCACATAAAATTCAGGGCATTGGGGCAAACTTTATTCCTAAAAACCTGGATTTAAGCATTGTGGATGAAGTTCTGCCGGTGAGCAGTGATGAAGCCATTCAATGGGCAAGAAAATGTGCGACACAAGAAGGTATTCTAGTGGGAATTTCTTGTGGGGCCGCATTGGCCGCAGCAGCAAAAGTGGCTGAACGTCCAGAGAATGCGGGTAAAACGATTGTTGTGATCTTGCCGGATAGTGGTGAACGTTATCTGTCATCTGTGTTGTTTGAGGGTTTATTTGAAGAATAAGTCTGCTATTTTTTCGTGGAATCCCTTTTAAGGTCGGGGTTCCACGATTTATCTTTCAATCATTTATAAAGCTTGTTTGAGTATTTTCTGTTTCTCTTGCACGGAACGTGCATATTTTTTTCCCTTATGTCGCGTCCAGAAACTATTTTCATATGCAGTTGGACCAACATTATAATAGGCCAAGGCTTTTTTCCAGCTTCCTGCAGCCTGATTGTAGCTGGCTAAAATATAGGTGCCACAGCGCACATTGGTATATTCATCAAATAAATCCCCCGGACATTTTTCTTGCCAGTAGCGTGGAACGACTTGAGTCAAACCTACTGCCCCTGCAGATGACACGACATAATTTCGATAGCTCGATTCCTGTTGGATTAGTGCAGCCATGAGCAATGGATCAACCTCATATTGATCAGCATGCTGCACAATTAGTGGAGCAACGCGACGGGCTGTATTAGATTCAACAGCATAGGCCCTTTCAATCCCAGAGGCGAGTTTTGCTGAACGTTGTGCAACTGATCCCCCGCCTAAACTCGAGCAGCCAGCAATCAGCAGAGTAGAAAGAGAGAGTATTAAAATAGGTAAATTTTTCATTTTAGTTGGATCACAGATAATCAAAGAAGCAAAAAATATTAAAAAGCATGAAGCATAAGGATGGTAAGAACTGTAACTCAGTGCGTCAAGTAAGCATGTTGGAGCAATATGTAGGTGCAAAAGATTATGAATGATAAAAGAAAAGCCCAGTCATCCTAACCGGGCTTTTCTGTATGGGGTTCAAGTCGTTCACTATCGTCAACGATTCGCTTCCTGCATTTTTTATTATTTGACGAGACATCCTGTCTCTGTATGTCTCTATCATAAGTAGAATTGTGGGCGTAGGATATTCGACAATTGCGGCGATTGTTGTAGGCTATAACGTACAAGCAAACGGTCTTTCACCATCAACAAGTATTAAAAAAGCTGAATATCCTGATTCAGCTTTTTTGTCTGTCGCAGCAATTTAGAAATGGGCATCTAAACCGATATACGGTCCTTTGAATTCAAACTTACGTTCATTGTTGCTGTTTTTATCCATTTCAATATTTAGGGCTCGATAGCCCACTTTAGCACCTAGATCGACCAAAAGATTGTCGACAAAGTTGTATTTAATTTCCGCCTGGGTATCAGAGATGCGAGTATCATCATAATCCGTGAGCAGAGTTTCACTGCTGACACTCCAGCCGGTAAATGGAAGTTTAGCGGTCACTGAGCCGTATAACATTGGATAGGTTTCATCAATTTTACTTTGAGTAAGTCCATTGACTGTAATATCCGCATTGATTTGTTTCGCAGCGATACCAAGATCTGCGCTCACGACATTATCGAGTAACTCGTAGTAAAGAATGTAGTCAGCATTTTCCATTTGAATGTCATAGACAGGGGTATTGGCAATCTGCTGTTCTGTCTGGTTATCGATTTTGCTATAGCGCAATTTGACATTGGGTAATAATGGAACAGGGTGTTCAATGGCCAGCGTCACTTGTGCTGAACCTTTTTGATCTAAGGAGAGATCACTCTGGCTTTGTGGGGCCATATTGGCATCACCTTCTGTATACCAGTAGTCAACGCTGCCTTTGACGGCCACAAGATCGGCTTGAGCTAAAGAACTGCAACCAAGGAGAGCTGCTACGCTGAGGAAAGTCCATGTTTTATGCATTGATATGACTCCAAAAAGAATCTTATAGTGAAAAATAAATTGACGTTATCGATATAAATGAGCGCATCATATAGCAATTATGTCGATTTTTCAGGCATCGAAAGAAATTCTGTTGAGGAATGGCAATGAGCAGTCGCAGCGAAATGGTTCTGGATTATCCCTTATATGTGGCCGGGAAAGCTTGTGAAACCGGAAAATGGCTAGAAGTAGAAGATAAGTTTAGTGGTCAGACATTTGCACGTGTTGCATTAGCCAACTCGGTGGTGTTAGAGCAAGCCATGAGTGCTGCCGTTCAGGCAGAAGTGGCTATGGCAGCCTTAAAGCCATTCCAGAAACAGCAAATCTTGTTGCATTGTGTGGAGCGTTTTCAGCAATTGCGCGGTGAACTGACCGATATTCTGGTGCAGGAAGGCGGTAAGCCGCGACTGGCAGCAGCAGCCGAGGTTGAACGTCTAATCAATACATTTCAGCTGGCTGCGGATGCGGTGACTCAACTTGATGAGGGCCGGATGATTCCGTTGGCTGTGACACCCGCCGCAGCTGCTTATCGGGGCATGGTCAAGCATGTGCCGATCGGTGCGGTTTCCTTGATTAGTCCGTTTAATTTCCCGCTGAATTTAACTGCACATAAAATTGCACCTGCAATTGCAGCAGGTTGTCCTTTTGTACTGAAACCGGCGAGTCTTACTCCACTGTCAGCGCTTAAAATTGCCCAGATTCTGGCGGAAACCGATCTTCCAAAAGGCGCTTTTTCGATTTTGCCCTGTGAACGTCAGGATGCTGACATTTTGGTGACAGATGAACGTTTCAAGCTATTGAGTTTTACTGGTTCTGATATCGTGGGCTGGGATATGAAAGCCCGTGCAGGCCGTAAAAAGGTCACTCTGGAACTCGGAGGCAATGCGGCAGTGATGATTGAACCCGATACGGAAATTAGTGATGCGCTGATTGACCGATTGATTGCGGCAGCTTATGGCCATGCGGGTCAGGTCTGTATCAGTGTACAGCGCATCTTGGTGCATACCGATATTTACAGCGAAGTGAAAAAGAAACTCGTCGCAAAACTGAAGAAAATTCAGGCAGCCGATCCAAACTTAACCACAACCTTGGTGGGGCCGATGATTAAGGCCTCGGAAGCATTACGTTTGAAACAATGGGTCGATCAGGCCGAACAGCAGGGTGCAAAAATCTTGGCAGGTGGCAAGCTGAAGGGGGTACTGTTTGATCCGACCCTGTTGGAAAAAGTCGATCCAAGTTTGGATGTGTATCAGAATGAAGTGTTTGGTCCTGTTGCGATTTTGGAGAAGTACAAAAAGTTTGAGCAGGGCATTGCACGGATCAATGCCAGCCGTTTTGGTTTACAAGCCGGTGTCTATACGCAGAGTCTGGAAAAAATGCTGTATGCCTGGGATCATTTACAGGTCGGTGGTGTAATTATCAATGATGTGCCAACGTTCCGTGTTGATAATATGCCGTATGGCGGTGTAAAAGATTCAGGCTTGGGACGTGAAGGGATCCAGTCAGCGATTCGTGATATGCAAGAGGAGCGGGTTTTGGCAATTAAATACTAAGCTGTAGGAATACAAGTAAAACCTGCCTGTTTGGATTATTTAGTTTAAATTAAAAACCTGGAAAACCCTCGAGAGATCTCGCCGATGGATTATTGATCTGATCTGTCGGCTTATCTCTTTTTACGCGATAAATTGGTGAAGGAAGATTATTCAATTTAATTAAACAGTCGAATGAGTTTTAGTCAGCTATCGAAACTAATCATAAATTGACCGTTTGATAAAAATAAAGTGCTATAACGTCGAAAAAGACAGGAGAAATTACAGAAAAATTTATAAAAAACGGGTATTGTGCACGCATTAAAGAAGCAAAATTGATCGATTGGCTTTAAGCAAGCATTCATCAAGGCTGCTGGTTTGTTATTTAGAGTGCTGCGCCCAAAAGGTGTGATCTAACTGCGAACATTCAAGATTGATTTAAAGTGCACTTTGCTGGCTTGCAGCATAACAATAACAATCCTGCGCAGGTAAAGTGACCTAAGGTTTAGGTATTCTATGACAGAAAATCGTGAAAATTGGTCCGCACGATCAGGCTTTATTATCGCGGCAATAGGCTCAGCAGTCGGTTTGGGAAATATCTGGCGTTTTCCTTATGTGGCCTATGAAAATGGCGGCGGTGCCTTCCTGATTCCCTATTTGATTGCCTTGTTGACCGCAGGTTTGCCGCTATTGTTTTTAGATTATGCAACAGGGCACCGCAGTAATGGTGCGCCGCCCAAAGCTTACCGCTTACTGTATAAACCTGCAGAAACGCTGGGGTGGTGGCAGGTTTGTGTCTGTATGGTGATTGCCCTGTACTACGCGGGTGTACTGACCTGGGCAGGCAGTTATGTGTATTTCTCGGTCGGGCAGACTTGGGGCAGTGATCCGGAAAAGTTCTTTTTTAATACCTTCTTACAAACCTCATCTGCATCAGGTTTTGATTTTACCTTTATTCGTCACCTGTTCTGGCCCTTGGTCGCTGTCTGGGCAGTGGTGCTGATGATCCTGTATGGGGGCGTGAAAAAAGGGGTTGAGCTGTCCAACAAAATCTTTATGCCTTTATTGATCATTTTATTCAGTATCCTAGTGATTCAGGCGTTACGCTTGCCGGGTGCAGCAGATGGTTTAAATGCCTTTTTTACCCCGAACTGGTCGGCGATGAAGGACTATAAAGTCTGG
Organism: Acinetobacter minutum; assembly: GCF_035916735.1. Taxonomy (NCBI): domain Bacteria; kingdom Pseudomonadati; phylum Pseudomonadota; class Gammaproteobacteria; order Moraxellales; family Moraxellaceae; genus Acinetobacter; species Acinetobacter minutum. The sequence continues at coordinate 21,894 of NZ_JAQIHG010000027.1, read as the reverse complement.
CTAGCGGCGTATGGCCATATCTTTTTTAGTTTGTCGGTCGGTTTTGGCATCATGGTGACTTATGCATCGTATCTCAAACCGAAAACTAATCTGACCGGAGCAGGTTTTATCGTTGGTTTTGCCAATTCTTCCTTTGAAATTCTCGCTGGGATTGGCGTATTTGCAGCATTGGGCTTTATGGCACATGCAGCAGGTACATCGGTTGAAAATGTCGTAAGCGGCGGGATCGGTTTGGCCTTTATTGCTTTCCCAAAACTGATTTCCAGCTTGGGGCCGGGTGCAGACCTGTTCGGTTTATTGTTCTTTACCTCATTGACGGTGGCGGGAATCACCTCGATGGTGAGTATTTTGCAGGTGCCGATTGCAGCGATGCAGGACAAGCTTCACTGGAGCCGTAACAGGGCAGTGACCACTATTGGTGGCGCTACTGCTACGGTTTCCATTTTCCTGTTTTCTACTGCGAATGCCATTAAACTGGTGGATATTATTGATCACTTTATCAATAACATCGGGATTGTGTCGGGTGCCTTGGTTTCGATTGTGATGGTGTCCTGGTTTAAACGAACCTTGATGCAACAGTTTGAAATTCACATCAACAGCATTTCCACCATTCAGCTGGGTCGTACCTGGGAATTTACCTTGACGGTGATTACTCCGGTGGTGCTGTTATCGACTTTATTACTCACCTTAAGTGCATTGTTACGTCAAGGTTATGGAGATTACAGCTTGAGCCTGCAATTCTGTTTTGGCTGGGGCAGTATCATTTTCTGTATTCTCGGGGCGATTGCCATGAGCAAAGTGAAAGACTAAAGGGAGTACAAGATGAATACATCCGCAATCATTATGATGGTAATCTCCATTGTATTTCTCTGGGGTGGACTGATTCTGGCAATTCTACATTTGATGCGCCATCCTGAATCTCTCGATGTCGAGGATGAATAATTCCACTTTCATACCGTTATTCTGAGCAAAATAAAAAAGTCATGATGTATCAACATCATGACTTTTGTTTTTGGATGAGAGCCTATAGTCGGGTGATTAGCTCACTTTCTGGATCAGGCAATAAAAGAAGCCATCACCACCTTGGGCTGTAGGCAGTAACTGTCGGCCATACGTCTGTTCAATGCCCCAAGCGGCGTCGATTTTAATTTCTTTGGCGTCTAGATGTTCAGCAAAGAAATTTTGCATTTGCTGTTCATTTTCCGCTTTCAAAATCGAGCAGGTGATATAGAGCAAATACCCCCCCACTTTCAGCTGTTGCCACATGTGTCGCAAAATCTGCTGTTGCAGTTCGATGGTTTGTGCGATGTCGCTGGATTGACGTAATAGGCGGATGTCTGGATGGCGACGCAGGACGCCAATGGCAGAGCAGGGCGCATCCAGCACAATACAGTCTAGCGCTGCTGGCGCAGTCCATTCGGTTGCATCTGCAGCTACAATTTCGACCTCTGTACCGGTTGTTAACTGTAAGCGTTCCAGATTTTCGGAAACTCGCAGTAAACGTTTGGCATCCTGATCAAGCGCCGTGAGTTGCGCTAGATTGTATTTTTCCAGTAGATGGGCAGTTTTTCCACCTGGTGCCGCACAGGCATCGACCACGGTTTTACCGGTTAAATCCGGCAGGATTTGCGCACAGAGCTGTGCATGTTCATCCTGTACCGAAAACCAGCCTTGCGCATAGCCGGGAAGTTCACTGATTTGTACCGATTGCTCCAGTACAATTCCCACCGGTGAATAGGTGCAAGCGCGTGCCTGAATGTCTAGGCCTTGCAGTTTATTCAGGTAGGCATCCCGGCCAATCTGGCGCTGGTTAATACGCAGCGTGAGTGGTGCAACCTGTTTTAACTCCTGACACAGGTGATTAATCTGTTCAGGCCAGTCCTTTTTCAGACGTTTATACAGCCAGCTTGGCAGACCATGGGCTTGCTGTAAGGCATGCTGGAAATCAGATGTTTCACGTGAAACACGACGCAGAATGGCATTCACAACGCCACCGAGGGCCTGAAAACCTAACTGTTTAGTGGCATCGACGGTTTCGGAAATCGCAGCGTGCGGGGCAATGCGGGTACAAAGCAACTGATATAAACCTACATAGAGGCAGGTTTCGACGGTTTCATTATTTAGTGGTTTCACCAGTAACGGCAGGGTAATGCTTTTCAGCGCGAACCACTGACGCAGGCTACCCAGTACCAGCTCATGGAACAGGGCACGATCGCGTTCGTTCACTTTGGCCAAGTGCAGTGGAAGAATGCTGGATAGCGACTGGCCTTGCTGGACAGCGAGCAAGGTACGAATCACTTGTGCACGTAAATTGAGATGTGATGAGGATTCAGGCTGATTCATGCGAGTACTTGTCCTACCTGAAGTTTCTGAGTTTGTGCGATTTGTACCGCATTGAGGGCTTTGCCGCCCGGCCATTGTAGACTGGTCAGACACACTGCTTGCTGATTGCCACAGGCAACATGCACGCCGTGTTTATCGATTGCGAGGATTGTCCCCGGCATCTCTCCTTCGACGGGTTGCTCTGATAACAGGGAACCCCAAACGCGCAAATTGTTATTTTCATCGAGGGGAATAAACGCCACTGGCCATGGGTTAAAAGCACGGATATTGCGGTCGATACTGATAGCATCTTGGGTCCAGTCAATACGGGCTTCTGCTTTAGACAGCTTATGGGCATAAACCGTCAGTGCTTCATCTTGCACTTCACGTTTATCCAGATAGTGTTGTAGTTTTTCTTCGGATTCGAGCACCGCCACAATGGCTTCAGCACCTTGTACAGCCAGTTTGTCATGCAGGGTGGCCGAAGTATCATCGGCGGTAATTGGACAATAGGTTTTATACATCATGTCGCCGGTATCCAAACCCGCGGCCATTTTCATGATGGTGACACCGGTTTCCTGATCTCCGGTGGCAATGGCACGTTGAATAGGTGCGGCACCACGCCAGCGTGGCAGCAAAGAACCATGAATGTTCAGGCAGCCATATTTGGGTGTATCCAGCACCACCTGTGGCAGGATTAAGCCATAGGCAGCTACCACCATGACATCGGCATTCAGTTCTTTGAGTTGTTGTTGTGCTGCCAAACCTTCTTCTGTAGCGCTTTTAAAATGCAGTGGCTGATAAACCGGTAAATCATGCTCAAGTGCCAGCTGTTTCACCGCAGAGGCTGTGAGCTTTTGTCCGCGACCGGCTTTACGGTCCGGTTGGGTATAGACCGCGACAATCTCATGCTCGGTTTTCAGGAGGGCAGCCAAGGCAACGGCTGCAAATTCAGGAGTTCCTGCAAAAATGATTTTCACGCATGCCATCCAAAATAAACTTGCTCAAAGTATAAGGCAAAAGCGGATGAAGACCTAAAAAGTCACCACAGATTCATTTCAATCAGGCAATGAATTGCATGAAATTCCGCTGGATTGAAAAAAGATCGTATCTAGATTTATCCGTTCAGGGGCAACTCATAGTATGATGAAAGGATATCTTTGCTGATCACCGACCAGAGAGCTGGTCCTTCAGCGCAAGGGATTATAGGATTCCTTTCGAGCACAAACTTTGTTGGAAACACACAATGCCTGATTATCGTTCAAAAACATCGACCCATGGAAGAAATATGGCTGGCGCACGTGGCTTATGGCGTGCAACGGGAATGAAGGATGAAGATTTTGGCAAACCGATTATTGCGGTGGTCAACTCATTTACCCAGTTCGTACCGGGTCATGTGCACCTGAAAGATTTAGGCCAGCTGGTAGCAGAACAGATTCAAGCATCCGGTGGTGTCGCGAAAGAATTCAACACGATTGCGGTAGATGACGGGATTGCCATGGGACATGATGGCATGCTGTATTCTTTGCCATCGCGTGATTTGATTGCCGATTCAGTCGAATACATGGTAAACGCGCACTGTGCGGATGCGATGGTGTGTATTTCCAACTGTGACAAAATCACCCCGGGAATGTTGATGGCGTCTATGCGTCTGAACATTCCGGTAGTGTTTGTGTCTGGCGGCCCAATGGAAGCCGGTAAAGTCAAAATCCGTGGCAACGAAAAAGCCATCGATTTGATCGACGCGATGATTGTCGCGGCTGATGACAACTATACTGATGAAGAAGTGGCTGAATACGAACGTTCAGCTTGTCCGACTTGCGGTTCATGTTCAGGCATGTTCACGGCCAACTCGATGAACTGTTTGACTGAAGCGCTGGGTCTATCTTTGCCGGGTAATGGTTCAATCGTGGCAACTCATGCTAACCGTAAAAAACTGTTTGAAAGAGCAGGCCAATTGATTGTTGAGTTAGCGAAACGTCACTATGAACAAGACGATTACAGCATCCTGCCACGTTCAATCGCGACTAAAGCGGCGTTTGAAAATGCCATGACTTTGGACATCGCCATGGGCGGTTCAACCAACACGGTATTGCACCTGTTGGCGGCTGCCAATGAAGCGGGCGTGGATTTCACCATGTCGGATATCGATCATTTGTCACGTAAAGTGCCGGTGTTATGTAAAGTCGCGCCAGCGAAAAATGATGTGCATATGGAAGATGTACACCGTGCTGGTGGGATCATGTCGATTCTAGGTGAACTTGATCGTGCCGGTTTGTTGCAAACTTCGGTTAGCACCGTGCATGAAAAAACCTTGAAAGATGCCTTGGACAAATGGGATATCATCCGCACTGAAGATGAGCAAGTCTATCAGTTCTACCGTTCAGCACCGGGCGGTGTACCAACACAAACTGCATTCTCGCAAGACCGTTACTATTCACGCTTGGATGGTGACCGTGAAAACGGCGTGATCCGTAATGCGGAACATGCTTTCTCCAAAGATGGTGGTTTGGCGGTCCTATACGGCAACATCGCATTGGATGGCTGTATCGTAAAAACTGCGGGTGTGGATGATTCGATTCTGAAATTTAATGGTACAGCGCGTGTCTTTGAAAGTCAGGATTCTGCTGTTGATGCGATTCTTGGCCACGAAGTGAAAGCCGGTGATGTTGTTGTGATTCGCTATGAAGGTCCACGTGGTGGTCCAGGCATGCAGGAAATGCTGTATCCAACCAGCTACCTGAAATCGAAAGGTTTGGGTAAAGAATGTGCCTTGTTGACCGATGGTCGTTTCTCGGGTGGTTCTTCAGGTCTTTCGATTGGCCACGTTTCTCCAGAAGCCGCTGAAGGTGGTGCAATTGGTCTGGTAGAAGATGGTGACGTCATCGAAATTGATATTCCAAACCGTACCATTCACCTGAACGTGGATGATGCCACTATGGCTGCGCGTCGTGAAGCGCAAGACCATAAAGGCTGGCATCCAGTGGAAGAGCGTAAGCGTAAAATTTCCAAAGCCCTGAAAGCGTATGCGATGCATACCACCAGTGCAGCAAAAGGTGCGGTACGCGAGATTTAATCTCTCGTCCGTCAGCTTTCAAAAAAGCACCCACAAGTGATTGTTGGGTGCTTTTTTATGGGCTCTAGAATTTGAAATTACCCGCTTTATGCTGTAACTCAACTGCTAGGAGAGGTTTCGTGTAGTGCTATTGAGCTAAAAAGACGAATCCTCAATCCACGGGTTTTACGGTCGACCGGTACAGCGATACCTATTTTGTCTTGGTCAAAAATATTCAGTTCGATACAATCTGTTCAGGATAAGCGAATAACAACCATCGTAATTAAGGCCAGCATTGAGCCACGGAGTCCCCCTATGAGTAAACAAAACATCCGCGAACATTCTTCCCCGGTTTTTGATGGCGTAGAAAATGCACCTGCACGTTCCATGTTGCGTGCTGTGGGCTTCCGTGATGAAGACTTTAACAAACCGCAAATTGGCATTGCCTCAACCTGGGCGAATGTTACGCCGTGTAATATGCATATCGATGGTCTGGCGCGTGAAGTGGAAAATGGCGTGAGTAGCGCGGGTGGCAAGGGTGTTATTTTCAATACCATTACCATTTCCGACGGGATCTCGAATGGTACTGAGGGTATGAAATATTCCTTGCTGTCACGGGAGATTATTGCTGATTCGATTGAAGCAGTGGTGGGCTGTCAGGGCTATGATGGCGTTATCGCGATTGGGGGCTGTGATAAAAATATGCCGGGCTGCTTGATGGGACTGGCACGTTTAAACCGTCCAGGGCTGTTTATTTATGGGGGGTCGATCCAGCCGGGTAAAGGTAATACCGACATTATTTCGGTGTTTGAGGCGGTGGGTAAACACGCCAAAGGCGAATACAGCGAAATTCAGGTCAAGCAGATTGAGGAAGTGGCGATTCCGGGTCCCGGTTCTTGTGGTGGCATGTACACTGCCAACTCGATGGCTTCTGCGATTGAAGCCCTAGGCATGAGTTTGCCGGGTTCCTCGGCGCAGGAAGCCGTATCCAAAGACAAATTACTGGACTGTGAACGTGCGGGTGCAGCAGTGATGAATCTGCTACGTCTGGACATTAAGCCACGTGACATCATGACCAAAGCGGCCTTTGAAAATGCCATCAAGGTGTTGATTGCACTCGGTGGATCCACCAATGGTGTGCTGCATTTGATCGCAATGGCACATACGGCAGGCGTAAAAATTACCCTGGATGATTTCTCGCGTATTGGTGCTGAAATTCCGGTAGTTGCGGATGTGCGTCCATCGGGCAAGTATTCCATGTCGGAACTGATTGCGATTGGCGGGATTCAGCCCTTAATGAAACGCATGCTGGATGCCGGCATGCTGGATGGTTCTTGTTTAACTGTCACCGGTAAAACCTTGGCCGAAAACCTGGCGGATGTGGAAGATTACCCAGCAGGCCAGCAAATTATCATGCCATTTACTGCCCCGATTAAAAAAGATTCCCATCTGGTGATCTTGAAAGGCAATTTGTCACCAACAGGAGCTGTGGCTAAAATTACCGGTAAAGAAGGCCTGTATTTCGAGGGCCCGGCGCGGGTGTTTGAAGGTGAAGTCGGTGCCATGCGCGGTATTCTGGATGGTGAAGTGCAGGAAGGTGAAGTGGTGGTGATCCGTGGTGAAGGTCCAAAAGGCGGGCCAGGCATGCCGGAAATGCTGAAACCGACTTCGGCGATTATTGGTAAAGGGCTCGGCCAGTCTGTGGCATTGATCACCGACGGCCGTTTCTCTGGGGGCAGCCATGGCTTCGTCATTGGTCACGTTACCCCTGAAGCGTATGAAGGTGGCCCGATTGGTTTGGTGCAAAATGGTGATAAGATCTCCATCAATGCGGAAACGCATGAAATTACTCTGCATGTTTCAGATGAAGAGCTGGCGGCCCGTAAAGCTGCTTGGGTCAAACCGCAACCGAACTACACTTCAGGCGCTCTGGCCAAATTTGCCAAGCTGGCGGCTGGGGCCGATAAAGGTGCGGTGACCGATCTTCAGCTGGATGTGTAATTGATCATTTGATTTTGAATTGATATAACCCTTGTAGGAATACAAGGGTTTATATTGTCGAGGCCATTCTCATGTCACTGCTGCGCCGTTGGTTTGATCCAATTCGATCGAGCTGGTTTTACCAGAAACCGTCTCGACAGGAGGTGCTTTCGACCGAGAAGGGGTTGAGTATCTATTTACGTCTGGATGATGTTTATAGTTATCTGGCCGTACAGACCCTAGCGCAGCTGGACGAAATCCTGAGCGATGAGTTAAAACCGCTGAAGATTGTTATTTCTAGCTATGCACCTGAGCCACCCAATGGCATGAGTACGGCCGAGTGGCAAAGCTATTGCTATAACGATGCCAAAATTCTGGCCAAGCAGCATCGATTTGGTTTTGATGAATTTCCGGAAACACCCAAACAAGAAGCGCTGGAGCAAGCGACGGTTATTCTGAAAAACACACCCTTACGCGGGCAAAATTTTCTGTATCTGTTAGAAGATGTCTTTCATATGCTGTGGCAGCAGCAATATGGCAAGCTGAAAACCCTGTATCAAATGGCCAGCCAGCATCACACGCCACAAGATATTCCGGAACGGGTGTTTAATCAGATGCCTGTTCTGGTGAGTTATTACGAGTTTGGTGAACGCCAATACCATGCGGTTGATGATTTGCTACGTTTGACCCGGCGTTTAAAACAGCAGCATTTGCTGACGGGTAACCCGATTTTTCTGATCAATCATATTGAATGGCGCGAGCATCTGATTAACGATGCCGAAGCACTCACCGAGATTCAGTCACTGCACCCTGAACTCGACCTGTTTATTGCACTGGAAGATCCGATCAGCTGGCTGTTATTGGCCTATATCAAGGAAGAACTGGCGGATTACTATAATATCCAATTGAATCTTTATCCGATTGGTTATCATCGCCGTGACTTTTTTGACTGGAGTCTGGCCACCCGTTTATCGAAACGGACTGAAGTGGCATTTACCCCATTCTGCCGCCCCACCCAGGAGGCGGCGCTGAATATGGCTCACTTGTTCTATAGCGTACCGCAAGAGCAACAGTTGGAAGGCATGTATGAAATCCTGAAAGCGGTCTGGACCAAAGGTAAGGATTTTTCCTTTAAGGCCCATTTGCAGCAGATGCAGCAGGCTTTGGGAATTGAACAGCTGGCCGAGGTGGATGTAGTCAGCATGTTGCAGCAGAATGACGCGTTGTGCACAGCCAAACATCAGCCGGGTTTTCCGGTGCTGGAATTACGCATTGATGGACAAAGCTATGTGTTTAACAGCTTATACCGGATCTGGATGGTTGAAAGCATTTTTAGTAACGTACTGGAAGACCGCTACAAACAGCAGGAAACTGAATAATTCCATAAAAAAAGCAGCCCTCAAGGCTGCTCAATACATGACATAAACACTCAATTGCTAGGATCTTTTAGGCTAAATAACCAGTTCAGCAGAATTGCGGCAAAAGTCGCGGTTCCGATGCCGCCTAGATTGAAACTGCCCAAGGTCAATTCAAAATTTCCCGCGCCCAAAATCACGGTCACTGCAGCAACAATCAGGTTTTTGTTGTTGGAAAAATCCACTTTGTGTTCAATCCAGATTTTGGCACCAGCGATGGTAATCAACCCAAACACCACAATTGAAGCCCCGGTGAGAACCGCGCTCGGAATGGTACTGATGATGGCACCAAATTTCGGTGACAAACCGAGAAAGATGGCAAAAATACCGGCAATCACAAAAATAATGGTGGAATACACGCGGGTGACTGCCATTACCCCAATATTTTCACCATAGGTGGTCATACCCGGTGCGCCTACGCTACCTGAGAGCGTGGTGGCTAGGCCATCTGCGACAAAGGCCTTACCGAGTTGTGGGGTGAGATTTTCACCAGTCATGGCACCTACCGCTTTGATATGCCCGAGGTTTTCTGCGACCAGAATCAGGGCGACTGGGGCAATAATCAGCATGGCATTCAGTTCAAAACGAGGACTGGAGAAAGTAGGCAAGCCAAACCACGCTGCCTGAGCCACTGCTGAAAAATCGATGGCTTTACCGAAGCCTAAGCCATTGGTCAGTAGCGCATAAAGCGCATAAGCCAATAACAAGCCGACTAGTAACAGTAGCCGCTGTAGCAGGCCCCGGCTAAACACGGCAATCAGTCCCATACAGAGTACAGTCAGGAGGGCCATCCCCATTTCGAATGATTGCCCTGCAACGCCTTTGACCGTAACCGGTGCCAGATTCAGACCAATAATCATCACCACCGCGCCTGTTACGACAGGAGGCATCAGTTTTTCAATCCAGCGTGTCCCGGTGAGCATCACCATAAAGCCAATCAGGGCATACAGCACTCCACAGGCCACAATACCGCCTAAGGCAACTGACAAATTCGGATTGGCACCGGAACCGGTAATGTGCCCGGTCGCTGCCGCGACAACCCCAATAAAGGCAAAACTCGAACCGAGATAGCTGGGAACACGTCCGCCTGTCAGGATGAAAAACAGCAGGGTACAGATCCCAGACATCAGAATTGCCAGATTTGGGTTAAATCCCATTAATAGAGGGGCTAAAACTGTAGCACCGAACATGGCAAATGCATGCTGAATGCCCAGTACCAAACTTTGCAAGGGGGGGAGGTATTCATTGGTTGAAACCGGCCGCTGCTCCATGTGGCCATCATAAGGACGCCATTTGGGAAACCAATTGGACATAAAATGAACTCGTTAAGTATCAATTCGGCACATCATACCTGTTCTTGCATCAAGATTTAATTGACCGAAGTGCCATGCTGTTGAGTCAAAAGCTTGATTTAATTTTATATTTATACCAAATGGTAAAATTGTTATGCGATTTTAGCTAAACATAACTGTATCAATTTATTGTGCATTTTTTCTTGAAGATCAGCAGAGAAATCTGCCAATTCCTGTTAAATATAGATGGATTGATAAGAATAAAAAAACGATATAATTTTTTGATGGATTAAAAATTAATCATAATTGATTTTTAAATATAGACCATTTGGTCAATAAAAAGCGGTGCCACCTCAGGCAGCACCGCCTCGGGATCAGATTTTAACCCGTATTACGTAAACCTGCGGCAATACCGGCAATCGTGACCATCAACGCATGATCCACTGGCGTATGTTCGGCATTGCGCTCGGCCAGATAAATTCGGCGGCGTTTCATCAACTCGGCCTGTAACAGATGTAAAGGCAGCAGGTAGGTTTTACGCACCCGCATGGATTGATCCAGAACCTCATTTTGACTCAGCAATTTGGATTCCCCTTTGATGGTCAAGAGCGTCTGTACCGCATCATGTAGACGTCGGCGCAGTTCGGCACCTAAAGTTTTTAGGTCTTCATCATCCGTCAGTTGTGATTCGTAATACAGTGCGATATTGCTATCCGCTTTGGACAAGACCATTTCCAGCATATCAATCAAGGTCTGGAAATACGGCCAAGCCTGCAGCATTTCATCCAGTACCGCATGCTGACCTTCAGCAAGTACCTGATTGATCGCTGCACCTGTCCCGAGCCATGCCGGTAACATCAGACGAATCTGTGTCCAGGCGAATACCCATGGAATCGCACGTAAGGACTCGATGCCACCGCTGACTTTGCGTTTTGCCGGACGTGAGCCCAAAGGTAGCATTTGCAGTTCAAGCTCCGGTGTTACGGTACGCAGGTACTGCACAAAATGTGGATTTTCCCGCACTGTTTGACGGTAAACTCCTACTGAGCATTCGGTCATCTGGTGCATCAGTTCACGCCATTCCGGTTTAGGTTCAGGCGGAGGTAACAGCGTCGCTTCCAGGGTAGCGGCAGTGTAAACTTCCAGATTTTGCAAAGCGATGCCTTCCAGACCAAACTTAAAGCGGATCATTTCGCCCTGTTCCGTCACCCGGATTGCACCAGAAATGGAACCTGGCGGTTGTGAGAACAAGGCTTGCTGGGTTGGTGCACCGCCACGGCTAATCGAACCGCCACGGCCGTGGAAAAGGGTGAGCTGGATGCCATGCTGTTGAGCGACTGCGGTCAGTTCTTCCTGTGCGCGATACTGTGCCCAGTTGGCGGACATAAATCCGGCGTCCTTGGCGGAGTCGGAATAACCGATCATCACCTCATGTTTGCCCTGAATATGCTGTTTGTACCAGTGCATACTGAATAGGGTTTGCATGGTTTGTGCTGCGCCGTCTAGGTCTTTCAAGGTTTCAAACAGTGGAACCACACGTAAGGGTTGTTTGATGCCCGCTTCTTTTTGCAATAACAGCACGGCCAAAACATCACTTGGATATTCCGCCATGGAAATAATATAAGCCCCCAAGCATTCTGCCGGCTGTTCGGCCAGGGTGCGCATGGTTGCGAAAACCTCTTTGACATCAGGATGCTCAATCAGGCTGTCTTGTGGTTCATTCAGATATTTTGGCAATAATGGACGTTTGCTTTGCAGTTCCTGCAGCAGGAAATTCTGGCGTGCCTGCTCGGTCCAGGTCTCAAAATTACCCAAGCCCAGATATTCGGTAATCGCTGAAATGGCCTGACGATGGCGTCCGGATTCCTGACGAATATCCAGTTTTAACAGTTCAATCCCGAAGCAGTTGACCCGGTGAATAAAGTCCAGCAGTTTGCCATTGGCAATTTCAGGTAAATTACAGGCCAGCAGTGAGCGATAGCAGAGCAGCAGCGGTTCGAGCAGTTCCTGTTTGCTGTGAATCACCCCTTCATCATCACTGTCTATGCCTTGCAGTTTTTGCGCCAGCCATTGGCGTGTCGCTTTCAGGCGTTCACGCGTGGCACGCAGATAGGCACGGTAAGGTTCTGGATGTTCACCTCCCAAAGCCTGGATCAGTTCATTCGAACAGCTTTGGATCGACAGTTCCCAGCGTAAATCTTCAATGTCACGCAGATACAGCTCAGCGGCTTGCCAGCGGGATAACCAGAGCACTTCTTGCGTCACCTTATGGGTGACATTCGGGTTGCCATCCCGGTCACCGCCCATCCAGGAGGCGAAACGGATCGGTGCGACGGCTAACGGCAGTGAACGACCACAATGCTGTTCCACCAGTTCATTCAGTTCACGCACAAATTTGGGAACGGTATTCCACAGGGTTTGTTCGATGGTGGTAAATCCCCATTTCGCCTCATCGATCGGTGTCGGGCGGTTTTGGCGGATTTCATCGGTTTGCCAGGCGGAGCAGACTAGCTGTTTCAGTTCATTCAACACGTCCTGACGCTGTTTTGGGGTCAGTTTCTGCTGGTCAAATTTACTCAGGCATTCATTAATATCATCATATTTTTGAATCAGGGTGCGGCGGCTGACTTCAGTCGGGTGGGCGGTCAGCACCAATTCAATCTTCAGCTCACAAATTTGCTGAAAAAGGGTATCTGCTGAAATCTCGTTGGCTTTAAATTTGGCAAACAGATGATCCAGTGGATTCGGTGAAGGTGCATCCGGGTCAAATTCACTTTGTCGGCGGCTACGCACCACATGGTACTGTTCGGCAATGTTGGCAAAATTCAGGAAGTGGGTAAATGCCCGTGCCAAAGGTAGAATTTCATCATCTTCTAAAGTCAGGAACAGTTGTTCGAGTTGCTTTTCTGCTTCAACCTGACCATCACGTGCACCTTTCGCCAAGGCACGTATCTGCTCAACCTGATTAAACAAATCGTGTCCGGCGTGCTGTTTTAAGGTTTCACCGAGTAAATTTCCAAGTAAGCGTACGTCCTCACGCAGTGGAGCATCAATTTGTTGAATCATGTTTTTTGTCTCCTGTTGTTCTTGTTTCGAATATAACGCGATTCCGTGACATTCCAAGTCTTCACATGTTTATTCTCTAAGCATTTATCATGTTTTTTTCGCAGATCACAGCAAAAAGAGCAGCTGATGGTTGATACGGCAACCAGAAGTTTAGGCTGATCGATAAAAAGAACTGTTCAGGCTGTGAAAAGCATCTAGCAATACTGATATTTTCTGTACAATAAAAGTGCAAATTATTTGAAGTGTTAAGCAGTTCTCGTTTTGATTGAAGACAGCTTTGCTGCGCCAAGTGACTAGTGTCAGAATGTATTCATAAGGCGTAATTTTTTTACGAATATGACGTGCGAAAGATAGAAAATTTCAATATAGTAGCGCCCTATCTTTTAAACAAAATAAACACAGTATTTTCGTTGCACAACCTCAAAAAAGAATGCAATGGATGAGGTCACACACATGGGGCAAGACAATCTAGAGCTGCACCGTCGTTATATTACGATTTCCTATGTCTTCATGTTTCTCACGCTACTGACGCTGGTCTTTGGCATCGCAGCGTACTGGTTCGCGCGTAAGGTTGTACAGGTCGAACAGACGGAAGTCTGGCTGCAAGCCCATGCTTTATGGATTATGCGTAATATCGTCCTGTTTCTGATTTTAGCTGCGTTCTCCGCATTATGGTTTATTCCGCTCATTTTCTTTTATTGGGACAGCCAGCTTTGGGTGACCGCTTGTATGGTAGCTGGAGTGGTATTTTCGGGGATTGCCTGGCTCTATCTGTTCAATGCCTGGATTAAAGGATTATCCCGATATATTAAACACAAGGCAGTTTTCTAAGACGCTGAAAAAAATCCAGCTTCGCCCTTGTAAAACTGGGTATTACCCCCAATCTACAGCACAGTTAAGTTATTCCCGAATTCCGTGAGGAGCATCGCCAGTCATGGCTAAACGTGATTATTATGAGGTTTTAGGCGTTTCGAAAACCGCAAGTGATGATGAAATCAAAAAAGCCTACCGTAAGTTGGCGATGAAATATCATCCAGACCGTAATCCTGACAATCCTGAAGCTGAAGAAAAATTCAAAGAAGCCTCTGAAGCCTACGAAGTTCTATCCGACAGTGAAAAACGCAGCATGTATGACCGTATGGGTCACAATGCGTTTGAAGGTGGCTTTGGTGGCGGTGGTGGTGGCGGTTTCGGTGGTTTTAGCGCCGAAGACATCTTTAGCCAGTTTGGTGACATTTTCGGTGGTGCGTTTGGCGGTGGTGGTGGACGCCAGCAACGCCAGCGTCGCGGTTCTGACCTGCGTTATGTAATGGAACTCACCCTGGAAGAAGCCGTAAAAGGCGTGAAAAAAACCATTACCTTCACGGCACCTGCACCATGTGAAGCGTGTGATGGTAAGGGTTCAAAAAATCCGAATGATGTCGAGACCTGCCCAACCTGTCATGGTGCCGGTCAAGTGCGCATGCAGCAAGGCTTCTTCTCGGTACAGCAAACCTGTGGAACTTGCCGTGGCCAAGGCCAAATCATCAAGAACCCATGTGGCAGCTGTCATGGTTCAGGTGTTGCTGATCGTCAGCAAACGCTTGAAGTCACGATTCCAGCCGGTGTAGATAATGGTGACCGCGTACGTTTGAGCGGTAAAGGCGAAGCGATCCGTGATGGTCAATCCGGTGATTTGTACGTTGAAGTTGTGGTACGCGAGCATGAAGTGTTCCAGCGTGATGGTGCTGATCTGTATATGGACGTGCCGATTACGATTGCGGATGCGGCTTTGGGTAAAGAAATTGAAATTCCAACCTTAGATGGTCGTGTCAGCCTGAAAATTCCGGAAGGCACACAAACGGGTAAACTGTTCCGTCTACGGGGCAAAGGGGTGCGTCCGGTACGTAGCAGTATGGTAGGCGATCTGCTTTGCCGTATTGTGGTGGAAACGCCAGTGAATCTGACCAGTCGTCAGCGTGAATTGCTCAAAGAGTTACAAGCGACCCTGGATGGTGATGACAACAAATCATCCCCAAAGAAAAAGTCGTTCTTTGACCGTCTTTTTGACTAAGTCCCGCGAAGATGCAATAAAAAAAGGGAGTCTGTAAATTACAGATTCCCTTTTTTATCTACTGCACTTTTTGAAGATCGAGACGAACGTTCTGTTGGGGGCGTTCTAAATGTTCTATGACAGCATTGGCTTAAGCGGGTTGCGCAGGATCGATATCTTCAACATTAACCATTTCTTCAGCCGGAGCTGCAGGTGCTGTTTCAGCAGCAGCTTGGGCAGGCTGTTGCACTGCTTTCTTTTCAGTTGCAGATGTTTCTACTTTACTGTTTGCTTTAGGTGTTGCTGTTTCTTCGACGATGATGCTGTCAATATCATCCACGCTGACCGGAAGATCTTCTGCTGCTACTTTGATTTGACCCGCTGCAACAAGTTGCTTAATTGAACCTGGTTGACCATTGACCGTGGTGTTGACGCGTACTTTTGCTAGGCTCTCTAAAGTTTCACCCGGTTGAACAGCTGGCTCGGCAAAGGTGGCAAAGCTGGTGAATCCTAAAATAACGGCTAAAGCGATTTTTTTCGAATGCATTCCTGAACTCCTTATAATTCGTGTTGTTTTCATTCGTGGCTTAGTGTGCGCAGGAATGTTTTAACTTTTGTGAAAAAGTTGTGTCATTGACAGGTTTTTTTACGGTTTTTTAGATGGAAAACAGTGCTGTGTCCGTGATGGATGAACTGCAGCCTGCATTCATCCGAAGCAGAAGCGACCCAAGCTAAAAACTGCCGAATGACGGCTTTTTTTCTGTTGAAGTTTTAGCGAC
Organism: Acinetobacter minutum; assembly: GCF_035916735.1. Classification (NCBI taxonomy): domain Bacteria; kingdom Pseudomonadati; phylum Pseudomonadota; class Gammaproteobacteria; order Moraxellales; family Moraxellaceae; genus Acinetobacter; species Acinetobacter minutum. The sequence continues at coordinate 5,953 of NZ_JAQIHG010000027.1, read as the reverse complement.
AGGAGAGAGTTTTGATATAGTAGACAGAATTTGAAAATTGAGTTTAGGAAAATATTATGTCAGCAACTCCACGCATCGGTGTATTGGGCGCAGGCGGCCGTATGGGACGTATCCTGATTCAGGCCGTGCAACAGGCAGGTTATCAATTGGCTGCTGCGGTTGAACGTCCTGAGAGTTCTTTACTGGGTGCTGATGCCGGTGAGCTGGCAGGAATCGGCGCCATTGGCGTGAAGGTGGTCGGTAATCTGAAAGATGTGCTACAGGACTGTGATGTCGTGATTGACTTTACTGCACCTGCTGCAACCGAACAGCATTTGAAATTATGCCGGGAAGCCGGTGTGGCGATGGTGATTGGTACCACTGGCATGAACGACGAACAAAAAGCCGTGCTGGATGAAAGCGCGACACAAACGCCGGTGGTCTATGCAGCAAACTACTCTGTAGGCGTGAATGTATCGATCAAACTGCTTGAACTGGCAGCAAAAGTATTTGGTGATACGGTTGATATCGAGATTATTGAAGCGCATCACCGTCATAAAGTGGATGCGCCATCAGGTACTGCTTTGATGATGGGTGAAGCGGTTGCCGATACTTTGGGTCGTAATCTGAAAGAAGTTGCAGTGTATGGCCGTGAAGGTTATACCGGACCACGTGACCGTCAAACCATCGGTTTTGAAACCATTCGCGGTGGCGATATCGTGGGTGAACATACCGTGATGTTTATTGGTGAAGGTGAGCGTGTTGAAGTGACGCATAAAGCGACCAACCGTATGAACTTTGCTGCAGGTGCGGTACGTGCTGCTGCTTGGGTGGTCGGCCGTGAAGCACGTAAATACGATATGAAAGATGTATTAGGTTTTAACGACATTGAAGTCTAATGATTTCAGTCTCGTAGTAAGCAAATGGCCAGGTTGAACCTGGCCATTTTCATATCAATCAGTGCTTTTAAAAGTCTGCTTTTAGCACAATGCGATAACGTGCTTTGCCGGAATGCAAACGTTCAATGGCTGCATTGACCTGGGACATCGGAAAGACTTCAACCTGTGGCGCAATGTTTTTCCGCGCGGCAAATTTAAGTAACTGGCGTAAGGTTGCCGGGGAGCCTGTTGCAGAACCGGTAATGGATTTAGAACCACTAATTAAACTGCCCGCAGAAACAGGAATTGGCTCCAAGGTCAGACCCAACAAATGCGCCGTGCCATTCGGCGCCAGCGTACTCAGATAGGCCGGCCAGTCCAGCGTGACATTAACGGTGCTGAGTAACAGGTCAAATTTACCGCGTTGGCTTTTCAGTGCCTCTGAATCACGGCTATTCACCACATGATCTGCGCCCATGGCTTTGAGCTCGTCGGTTTTATCCAAGCTCGAGGTAAAAGCGGTAATTTCACAGCCCCAGGCTTTGAGTAATTTAATCGCGATATGCCCGAGGCCACCAATCCCGATGACACCGACATGGTGTACTGCTTGGATACCATGTTTGATCATCGGATTAAAAACCGTGATACCGCCGCATAATAACGGCCCCGCACTTTCTGGATCCAGATCCTCAGGAAGTGGAATGACCCATTGCCAACCGGCACGAACTTTATCGGCGAAACCACCAGCATGGTCAACGATAGTAGCCACCCGTTCCCCAGTACACTGTACAGCCTGACCTGCGATACAGAAATCACAGTACTGACAGCTTTCAGCTGTCCAGCCAATCCCGACCCGTTGTCCAATTTTCAGGCCTTTGGCTTCTGTACCTAGACGGCGGATGCGACCAATAATTTCATGACCCGGGATGACTGGATACACGGAAGAGCGCCAGTCATTGTTGATGATGGAAATATCGGAATGGCACAGGCCGCAGTATTCGACATCCACTTCGACCTGATGTGGCTGTAATTCTCCTGCATCGAATTGGTAAGGCACCAGTGCTTCACCGGCCTGCATGGCTGCATAGGCCTGAATGAGATTTTCGCTCATGCGTACTCCCTTATAGATTGCATTGTTCCGGTTGAGATTTAAATGAACAGTGATTTTCGTGATCATCCACCATCCCTACAGCCTGCATAAAGGCATAACAGATGGTGGGCCCCACGAACTTGAAACCGTATTGTTTCAGCGCTTTAGACATACGCTGACTTGCCTCTGTCTGTGCAGGGGCTTGCCGATAATCTGTAATGCAATGGATAGGGCGAGGGGAAGGCGTAAAACGCCATAACCAGGCCACGATATCCTGTTCTTGTTGTTGTAAAGTTTGCCAGGCGCAGGCATTGTCACGGATGGCCTGCAGTTTGCCCAGATGTCGAATTAATCCGGCGTCTTGACATTTCAGCTGTAATTCAGCATCGGTGAATGCAGCGATTTGTGCAATAGGATATTGAAAAAAATGTTCGCGATACGCCGGGCGTTTTTTCAGTACAGTCAACCAGGATAAACCGGCTTGTTGCCCCTCCAGGCAGAGCATCTCAAACAGCTGTGCTGCATCATATACAGGCCGACCCCATTCCTGGTCATGGTAGGCCACATACAATGCATTTGTACCGCACCAACCACAACGCTGCAGGCTCATAGCGTGATCCTGAATTTAGAGCTGAAAGGGAACCCACTGATCTTGCTGGTTGTCCCAATAGGACAATTCAGCCTGTTGCAGGTCGCTAAAATTTAACCAGAAGTCCTTGCCAGATTTGTCCGCAAAGCCGGTGCTGATCAGCAGGGCATCTTCATTAATTTCCATGATCCAGCCCTGATAACTTTGACCGTTATAGATGATCTTTTGTTGATTGCCAGATTCTGCGAATTCAACCAGACGATGGAGAAGGGCTTCAGACATGAAAATTTCCTAACGTAAATAAGGGAAAGGGTTGACTGCACCGCGACCTTTGCCCTGAAGATAAATTGCGTAATGCAAATGGCTCGCAGTATGGCGTGCGTTACCGCTGTTACCCACATAGCCGAGCAGGTCACCCGCTTCGACATAATCACCGACTTTCAGGCCACGTTTATGCTCATCCAGGTGGGCATAATAATGCCATGAACCGGCGGGGCCGAGAATCCAGACCACCAGACCACCCAAGCTGTTATCGCGCAGGTCAGCGACCAGACCCGAGGTGGTGCTATACACTTTTGTTCCACGTGGAGCCATGATGTCGATGCCTTCATGCAAACGACCGTTGCTGCGCGAGGCTCCCCAGGTGTCCTGCAGTTGGCGGTTTTTCACTTTAGACACGGGAACTGGCAGCTGTTCCGGCAAAGGCGTCATATAGAGCTGTGCGACCATGGCGGACGGTAAAACGACAGGCTTTTGGGGTGTTGATGTACAGGCCGCAATCAGGGTTAAAGCTAAACCCAACACGCTATATTGAATGAAACGCAACACGAACCATCCTTGCTGTGACATCGACCCAGCGAAGCTATCAAGATGTTTCGACTATGTCATAAATCGACTGCCGAGATCAATTTTTTCATTGCTGTCGGGATGCCCAGATTCATAGCTTGTGCCGGACTTAACCATTCTCCACCGAGTTCGGCGATGAGATGTTCTTTTTGATCGCCAGCCACCGTAAAACAGTGAGCGTCCAACAACCATGTGAAATGAGTGAAACTGTGGGAAATCTGGATGGAAGGGGGCTGACTGCTTAGCCGAAAACTCTGCTGTTGCTGGATAAATGTCGTGGCATCCTCAAAAATTGGCAGACACCAGAGGCCTCCCCACAAACCGCTGAGTGGACGTTGCTGCCATAGCCACTCACCCTCACAATGCAGCAGCATGACCTGCGCTGATTTTATCGGGACCGGCTTTTTGGTTTTTTTAAAAGGCAGTTCGCTCTCTAAGCCCTGTTGATGTGCCTGACAATGATTCTGCATCGGACAATACAAGCATAATGGCTTTTTCGGCGTACAGATGGTGGCACCGAGATCCATAATCGCCTGGGTATAGTCATGATTGCGCTCAACCGGACATAAGTTTTCAGCACGTTGCCATAACGCACGCTCATGTACAGGTTTCGACAAGTCATCTTCAATCGCGAAGAATCGTGCCAGTACCCGTTTCACATTGCCATCCAGAATCACGCCATATTGACGTAACCCCAGTGACATCAATGCCCCTGCGGTTGAGCGGCCAATACCGGGCAAAGCCATCCATTCTTCGAGCGTATCGGGAAATGTACCAGCACGGCTGACGATGCCGGCAGCTTTGTGCAGATTACGTGCGCGTGCGTAATACCCTAAACCGGCCCAGTAGGGTGCAACATCATCCCAGCTGGCTTGTCCCAGTGCTTCTACATCAGGGAAACGCTGCACGAAACGGTCGAAGTATTGCAGTACAGTTTTGACCTGGGTTTGCTGTAACATGATTTCTGAAACCCAGACTTTATAAGGATCATCAGCGAGCTGCCAAGGCAAGTCATGGCGGCCATACTGATCAAACCAGGCCAGCAATGCATCGGAAAAAGAAAAGGGAGTGCTCATGTCAAACGCGTACCAAAATGAGCGTGACATGATACACCAAAGCAGGTTGGACAGGATGCCAAAATCAGCAGCTGGCAGAAGGTAGTGCTGAAATCTGCTCCCGTAGGGCAGCCACTTTAGTGACCGCTGATAATACCCCAGCGTTCATCCAGTTTTAGAGTTTGATCTTTATAACGCGGGATGATGTGGATATGCAGATGTTCTGAGCTGTCCCCAAAAACCGAGCCATCATTAAAGCCGATATGGAAGCCTTCCGGATGATGGCGTATTTGAAGTTCGTTGCGTGCCAGTTCTAGTAAGGTCACCAGACTTTTACGTTCTTTGTCGGTGATATCAAAAAATGAACTGACGTGACGCAAGGGAACAATCACGCAATGGCCCTTAGACAGTGGTTTAAATTCCGGAATGATCGCGCCGTATTCATTTTGTGCGATAACTTCGTAATCATCAATATTGCAATATGGGCAGTTGGTTTCAGTCATTGTTTTGTCCTCATTCTCATTTTGTTGTTGTCATTTTCTGTTGTAGATGGCAAAGCACCACGGTCATGATGCTTTGCAAAAGATAGGCTTAACCCAGTTGACGTGCTAATAATTCATACATGGCGTCGAGAGACTGGCGTTCGGCTTCGGCATTGTAACCCAAGTCAACGCCGTTAGCTTTGGCGCGTTCGTCGGCCAGTGGATTACTAAAGCTATGTTTAGCTCCTTCAAGCACAATCACTTCATGTTCAACTTCTGCCGCATGCATTTCGGCTTTAAAGGCAGCCACATCATCGAGTGTTACCATGCTGTCCAGCTCACCATGCAAGACTAAAATCTCGGCCTGAACCTGGCCTTTTTCTGCTGGAGCTTTGGGAGTCAAATTGCCATGGAAAGTGGCGACGGCTTTTAGCGCAGCACCTGAACGTGCGAGATCTAAAACTACTTTACCGCCATAACAGAAACCGATAGCTGCCAGTTTATCGGCATTCACTTCTGGCTGGCCAGCTAATGTATTTAAACCGGCTGATGCACGCGTCACGATGGTGTCTGCATCCTGAAACGTCTGCATCATCCATTCATTGGCCTGGCTTGCAGTGGTCGTTACTTTTTTATCGCCATACATGTCGATGGCCAGGGCGGCATAACCGTGTTCTGCCAGTTCACGCGCACGCTGTTCCGTATATTCATTGCGTCCCCACCATTCTGGTGCAACCAGTACCCCCGCAACTGCTGTCTCACTCTCAGGTGCAGCGAAATAACCAATCAGTGTGCTACCGTCTGCTGCTGTGTAGTGAATTTCACGGGTTTTGATGGCTACAGTCATCTGTTAAATCCTTGTATACATAAGTGAATCTGTTGATTAAAGCATAAAAAGATTTCAGCGAAATCACCTTGAATGTAACTGAAGCAAATAAATGTGAGAAATTATTTTTAATTAGGGTGTGTTGACATTTTTAGCTTAAAAAAATAGCGAAGTAGTAAAATCAAATCGCCAAACCCAATTTCACTAT